>JBANGF010000124.1:0-12962 GCA_037975655.1 Bacteroidota bacterium
CCTCTGGGTAGCCCATGGGATCTGGAGTGATGTCGTAGCCATTCATGCGCACGTTGAATTCCCAGGAGCGGTTGGGATTCAGACCTCTGCTGGCTACACCCAATTGCACCCCCGAACCGTCATTTTCCCAGATGCTGATTCCTGGGGTCTTGGCAAAAATTTGCCGGCTAGTATTCATGGCGAGGTTGGCATTCAGCTCTCCGATGCGGATTACCTCGTTTTTCTTACCCGCATTGATGCGGTAATCGTCCACTTCGGGGAGGTGTCCCTGCCCTTGGATTCCTCTACTGGCAGAAATGCTAAATTCTCCGAGTTCTAGGGTGGCTTCCTGTAGTACGACATGGATTTCTTGGGTAGCACCAACTTCTAGTTTTATCCCCTGTATAAAGGTTTGAAAACCCACCAGACTTACCACCAACTGGTAGTTGCCAGCAGGAATATCCTTTAGGGTATAGGTACCATTACGGTCCGACTGCACGCCACGAACGGTGCCCTGCAAGTACACGGATACGCCCGCTAAGGGCTGCATCTTTTCATCCAGAATGGTCCCTGAAATGGTGTTTTTCTGTGCAAAACTGCTCAAGGAAAACAAAAGCGTTGGAAGTAAAAAAATGAGGAAACCCCAGGTTTTCATATTTTTATTTAGACTTATTATAAATAATTACACAAACCTAGGACTTGGAGAAATACAAGTCAATTTTTATTTAGAATTTTTCTAATTAAAAGTGGTAGCTTAAATCTAAACCCTAGTTATTCCTCAAAATTCCTTTCCAAATCAAGTGAAAACCAATTCTCGGGATTCTCCACGAGCACCCTTTTTTCTTCATTCCTCTCTATGCTTGATTTTCCACGCTTTTGCATGTAGTTTCATTCCAAATCTTTGCCTATGCGCCTAGCTTTTGGAGGATTCTTGTTAATTTGGCTTTTTTGTGCTTCTCTCCAAGCACAGGAAAAAATCCCCGTATTCACTAGCGGACAGGAAGGACATGCCACCTACCGCATACCCGCCATCATCCAAGTTCCCAATGGGGACCTGCTGGCCTTTGCCGAAGGTCGCGTAAAAGGCAGTGCAGATTTTGGAGACATCAACTTGGTTCTCAAGCGCAGCAGTGACCGTGGCAAATCCTGGTCTTCCTTACAAACACTCGTCGACTACGATAGCCTTCAAGCTGGCAACCCTGCCCCCGTAGTCGACCTGCTGGACCCCGCACATCCGCAAGGGGTAGTCTTTCTTTTTTACAATACAGGCAACAACCACGAGTACGAGGTTCGTCTCAACCAAGGCCTCCGAGAGATTTGGGTAATCAAATCTTACGATCTGGGCCTCACTTGGACCTCTCCTGAAAACATTACTTTGCAGGTGCATCGCCCCAATCATCCCGCAGCAAACCCAGCCTACACCCATGCTGCCGACTGGAGACACTATGCGAATACCCCTGGGCATGCGCTACAACTTACCGAAGGGCGCTACAAGGGCAGGTTGTATGTTCCGGCCAACCATTCGGTGGGGGATCCCCAAGAACGCTTTCGCGAATACCGGGCCCATGGATTTTACAGCGATGACCACGGCAAAACCTACCGACTTTCCGAATCCCTCACCTTCCCGGGTTCCAACGAATCCACCGCTGCTCCTCTCAGCCAAGACCGCCTGCTGATGAGTGTACGCAACCAAGAAGGTACGGTGCGACAGCGTATCCTAGCTTACTCTTCGGATGGGGGAGCCACCTGGGAAGAGGAGTATTTTGAAGCCCAACTTCCTGACCCCGTTTGCCAAGGTTCTTTGTTGGCTTTGGGTACAGAAAATGGCAAAACCCTACTGGCACATTCAAATGCTGCAGACCCCAAGGAACGAAATCACCTCACGGTAAAACTCTCTTGGGACGAGGGCAAGACCTGGGCCCGCTCTATTCCCATAGATTCTACCTCAGATTCGACTAAAAAATCCTGGACGGCGTATTCGGACCTGGTCCTCCTTGACCCCAATACCCTCGGCATCCTGTACGAGCGGGACAATTACCGAGAGATCGTTTTTTCATCCATTCTTTGGCGATAGCCGACCAAAAATGGATTCTTTTTTAATTCCCATCGGGCTTATTGAACTACTTTTAAAATCCGAGTAAAAATCTCTGTATTGGAATACACTCCTCTGAATTTGCCAGATCGTGCTCCATAGGCAAAAATGGGAACAAGGATACCTGTATGGTCGTCACTGTGAAATGCCAACTCTACTTCCTGCTTGGCTAAATTTCCTTGTGGGAGGGTCACACCGCCTGTTTCGTGATCTGCTGTGACCAGCACCAAGGTTCCTGGATGCGAATCCGCATAACGAAGCACTTCCCCGATGATACGATCAAAATCAAGCAGCTCCAAAACCATCGTAGAAGGGCTATTGGCATGCCCTCCTGAGTCAATTTTTGCTGCTTCCACCATCAGAAAAAATGGCGATTTACGTTGCTCAAAAAACAAGATAGATTGGCCCACTGCTTGGCTAAGGAAGTCTCCTCTTCCAGATTCCATGGAAGGCATTCCGCCTTCCGATTTAAAATAGGCTACTCTCGCGGCTTTAGCTGTTGCCAATTGATCCAACTGGCTCACCCGCTCAAATGACCCCTGATCTAGTACCTCCTTCGGAAAATGCCTACCTCCTCCTCCTACAACTAGATCGATGGCACTTTTCGGCAAATACTGAGCAATCTCCTTTACCCCGTCTCGTTCTCCATGGTGTGCATAAAACGCCGCAGGTGTAGCACCCGTAAGTTCGTCCGTAGTCACTAATCCCGATTGAAAACCCCTTTCTTTCAAGAAATAAGGCAAATTGGGAATGGAGTCGCCCTGGGCATTGAGTCCCAGCGCACGGTTATTCGCCTTTTGGCCAGTAGCCATGGCCGTAGCACCTGCCGCTGAATCGGTGGTAAAATCATCTGCTGCCTGAGTTTTGACTAATCCCATATTCTGAAGTTGAGCCAATGAAAGTTGACCGCCATTGGCAAGAAGCCCAGCAGAAATCTGCGCCAAACCATTACCGTCTCCGATCAAAAGAAATACCTGTTTAACCGGGATATCCACGTCATCATTTTGGAAGAGAGGAAGGTAGACTTCCTGGGAATTGGGGAGGGAATAGACGTTTTTAGCCAAGGAGGACAGGTAGTCCCGAGCTTCGGCAGGCCGATCGGTATTGATAAAGTCGATACCCATCTCATGAAAGGCCCGCCAGGCGGTTTTACCATCAGGAGAAGCCCAGAAGCGAACGGGACGTCCATAGGAGTGCACTAAATTGATAAATGCTTGGAGCTGCTGACGCTGGGACTCTACAATCCTCCCCTTCCCATTCCACACTGAAAACTGAGGAAAACTCAAACTCACCATACCTATCTTCTGCCAAGGCAAATCTGCAGTCAAATCCTTGCTCTGGTAATCAAAAAATAGCCAATCAGGATACTTGCTGTAATCCTCAAGCTTGGGTCTATTTCCTGAAATGATCAGCTTCAGTCCCTTTGGATTTTGCGGGCTATACAGTAGCTCCGAAAAGGGTTTCAGATCTTTCAAAAGCACCTCGAGCGTGGGATAAGCCTCAGTCTTGAGGTCCACCAAAAGGTGAAAGGAAAAGCCCTGAATAAGGCCTAAAGCCACCGCTTGCTGGATGGGCTTCAGGTAAAGGTTTTCCAAGGTGCGCTGCTTTTGAATGGAACGCTTCTCATGCGCAACCATCAGCTCTCCTTCCTGCAAGATCACATCCACCTCTATGGAAGCACAGCCTGCACTAAATGCATCCCAAAAAGGGACAGGCTGCAAATAATCGTTGTGGGAGTGAAGTGCAAAAGTGGTTTTCTGTTGGGCATAGGCAGCAATTGGTCCCAACACACAAACAAGTAGGAGGAGGAGCTTCACTGTTTTCATTCCCAAATCTAAACCCAATTTTTAAGGCTAAATCGTTTAAAACCAAGAGTTAACAAAAGAATAATGTCTGTTACCCATGTAGAAAATGGTAACAAAAAATTGATGTGCCTACAGAGCTCCCCCAGCCAATTTAGTAAGATATTGAGGGTTAAATTCTCCTCTATGAAAAAATCGATTTTAGCATGCCTTGCAACCCTTTTGTGCTTCTCAGTAGCGGCACAAACCCTCAACCAAACTCAAATCATAGGCAGCCACAATAGTTACAAAAGCGCCATGGCACCTGAAATCCTTACCTACCTACGCAGCATAAATGCCAATACAGCCAATGGACTGGAGTACGAGCATGCACCGCTTGAAAAACAACTCGACATGGGCTTGCGGAACCTCGAGCTGGACGTTTTTCACGACCCTCAAGGAGGCCGATACACGCAACCCAAAGGGATCGAAATGATCAAAAAGGGAGGAAACCCCAACTTCACCTTCGATACAGAAAATAAGTTGGCCATCCCTGGACTCAAACTATTTCATGTGCAAGACATTGATTTTCAATCGCACTACCTCCTTTTTGCAGAGGCACTTCAGGCACTCAATAAGTGGAGCAACGCACACCCAGACCATCACCCCATCTTTATTCTGGTCAATGCCAAGGATGCTCCCGTCCCCAATACGGTGCGTCCCCTGCCCTTCACCGCAACGGCCTTGGATAGCATTGACTTGGAAATCAGAACGCACCTCGGCTTGGAAAAGCTAATCATCCCAGACCAAATAAAGGGAAACTTTGCCTCCTTGGAGCAAGGTATCCTCAACGGCAACTGGCCGAACCTCGATCAGGCACGGGGCAAATTCTTATTTGTATTGGACGAAAGCGAAGAGAAAATCCGAACCTACTTGACCAAAAAGCCCGGCTTAGCCAATGCCGTATTTTTCGTCAACCTCAAAGAAGGCAACCCAGAAGCTGGGTTCCGCATCATCAACGATCCTGTGAAAAACGAAAACTACATCCAAGAACTGGTTCGAAAGGGCTACATGATCCGTACCCGAGCCGACTCAGGCACGACAGAAGCACGCACGGAAGATTATACCCAATTTGAAAAAGCAAAATCCTCAGGAGCGCAAGTCATCTCAACGGATTACTATCTTCCGTCCCAGCTATTCAAATCCACGTACAAGGTTTCTTTTGAAGGAAACAGGTATGAACGAGCCAATCCAGTACTTAATCCAAGTAAAAAATAAGTTGAAACCTAAATTTTGGGTTTCAGTAGCCCTTGGGACGGCGCTCCAATTTTATGGCGGGTCCGTTTTTGCGCAGCGAAACCCAGCAATCGCCTTTCTATCGGACATCCATCTTCAAGAGGTCTATGCGGACTTAAATTCTGAAAAGTTTAAGGGTGTTCCCCATCCCACTACTGGGAAATTGGCGACGATTCGGACCATGGGTAGTCAGCTCAACTCTACCCGACTCTTCAACGAGAATTACTTTGCCTTGCTAGCGGCCTTGGAGAAGCTGGCAAAGAGAAAAGTAAAACTGGTCGTCCTCCCAGGTGACTTTACGGACGATGGTCAGCCGATGAATGTCCTCGCCCTCCAGAAAATTCTCCATGGATATGCGGAAAAGCACGAAATGCGCTTTTTCATCACGACAGGCAACCATGACCCAGTATCGCCCTTTGGTAGTCCTGGCGGAAAAACTGATTTTCTAGGCGCCCAGGGGCAAAACCAGGCCATAGCAAGCGACGCAGACCTATTTCCTAGCTTGGATGCCGCTATCAGCGAGGAGGTCAAGCATTGGGGATATAAAGACATCTGTGAAACACTGTCGGAGTTTGGCTTTTTCCCTGCCAAAAAGGACCTCTTCTGGACCCATCCCTTTGAAACCTTTGACTACGAAAACTATACCTGGGACAAAGCACAAACAGCATCCTCCCTGGAGCAACGAACCTACCAACTTTCAGGCAACGAACTCCGCCTACCCGACGCTTCCTACCTCGTAGAGCCTGTGCCAGGCATCTGGCTGCTCGCCCTAGACGGAAATGTCTACAGTCCCAAATCAACAACAGCCAATCCTAACCCAACAGACTGGTCCGGCTCGTCCGTTGGTTTCAACCTCGCTTCCCAGGTCAAAATCCACCAGCTCAACTGGATAAAAAAGATTGCGTCGGAAGCCGAAAAACGTGGAAAAAGACTGATTTCCTTCAGCCATTATCCCCTAGTCGACTATCACAATGGCGCTTCTGAAGGCATGAAAGGCCTGTTTGGACAAGGAAAATTCCAACTCAGCCGCGTGCCCGACACCACCGTGAGCGAGGCCTACGCCCAAACTGGCCTTCAAGTCCATTTTGCAGGCCACATGCATATCAACCAAACTAGTGCACTCAAGACGCAAACAGGCGATCAGCTGATCAACATTCAGGTCCCTTCCCTTGCGGCATTCCCTCCTGCCTACAAGATCCTGGAGGAAAAGCAACCTGGACAGCTTCATATTCAAACGGAGATTTTGGAGGAGGTCAACCGCATGGATGAGTTTTTTGAGCTCTACAGCATGGAGCACCGTTGGCTTACTACTGCCAATCCAAAGGCTCTCTGGAATAAGGAAATTCTCAAGGCTCCCAATTTCCTAGCCTACACCCAATTTCATTTGCGGGAACTGATTCGCTTGCGTTTTATCAACTCAGATTGGCCCAAGGACCTTGGGCTCCTAGTCAAAGCCCTGGATGCCAGATCCCTACAACAGTGGGCTGCTTTACCTGAGGAAAAAAAGGAAGCTTACCTTGATCAGCTGCTACTCGACCAACAGAATCAGCCGGCTGATGCTATTCGAGTGGGGAGTTTGATGGAGGATTTTTACTTGATTAAAAATGGAGGAGACCTGGCCAAGACCTTGATTCCTCAGGAACGATTGAACGTTTATTCGCTGGTCTTTGCTCTAATAAAAGCAGAGGACTCAAAATCTAATCCACGTTCAAGTCAGCTAGGAGACTTTCTAGGCATCTTTTCAAGTATTATCCAAAGCTTGCCATCGGATGATTTTGTGATTGACTTGTCCCGCCAAACCATCACAAAAAAGTAAATTTTCGCCTCCTGTTCACAAATGAAAGTAAAAAAAGGCCGATCCAAAGAATCGGCCTTTTGAACTTCATTTAACAAAACACCCTATCTACCGCTTTAAAATTTGTATCCCCTGAAAGCTTTTTAGGAATTAATAGCCCTGGTTTTGAACCAAGTACCCCTTTTCATTAGAAGAACCATCAATGGCTTTCTGTGGAATTGGGAACAATCTTTTTTTAGGATCGGAACTTGTCTTACCAGTCCAAGTACCCTCGTACTTACCAAAACGGATCTGGTAATTTCTTCGCATCGCCTCCCAATACAACTCAAATCCAGCCTCTCTAAATAAAGAGTTGAGATCAAGTGAGGTCAACGCTTTCGGAGTTTGGCTTGGACGTGCATTTCTTGAGGTTCTCAAAGTATTGACGTCAGCCAAAGCACCTGCATTGTCTCCATTTCTCAATTTAGCTTCCGCACGCATCAAGTAAATTTCACCTAAACGAATCAGAACTAAGTCTACACTGCTGTAAGAACAGCAATCAGGGCCCGTGCTGCTGAACTGGTACTTTGAGAATCTGTAACCTGTGTTGTGCAAACTCCCTTGCTCAGTGAAGTCTATCTGTAGCGTGTGGTTTACATAGGTTCTATTGGCTCCACTCGTTCTATTATTTATCACAGGATAAATCCTAACTTTTCCATCAGGACAAAGTATGATTTTCCCACTTGCGTCCTTCCTTGGTCCCCAGATGACTCCACGAATGATGCCACGATCGATTTGGAAAGACTTGGCATCTACACAATAGTAGTGGTCCTGGTCATTTGCAGGAGTAATACCGGTCAAGTTCTGCAGATTTGCAGGCACAATCGTATTTTTCATGCTAAAACGTGCATCTGCCACTGCTGGATCTACTGAACCATAAGCATCCACCCAAGTTTGATAAAAATCTGGAGTCATCGCTGCTGCATCAGTTCCGCGTGTATTTGGGAACTCAGGTCGAGGAACTTGGTCACCAGAAATAGACCAGTACTGCCACCTTTGGTGCTCCGTCTGCAATACGCCACGCTGATCCATTGCGAAGATCAATTCACGATTGGTACTGTTGTTGTCTCCGAAAATATCGAAATACTCTGGAGAAAGTGCATAAGGTCCTGCAATGATTTCGTTGGTATACTTAATCACGTTATCCATGTCTTCTTTTTTGAAGTTAGGAGTTCCGTATGGATCACGATACACTGCTGCATTCAAGTATAATCTTGCCAACAAGGCTTTTACTGAATATTGGTTTAATCGACCGGCGCCTTTATCGCTTTTTATTACGTCCCTTACAGAAAGCAATTCCTTTTCAAGATAGGCAATAGCATCTTGACCTCTTAAGATCTCGGATTTCTCATTGGAAGCATTCTTTTTAAACACCAAACCCCAGTTATCAAGAATTAGCATATTGATGTAGGCTTTCATGGCAATCATCTCATATACAGCATCCTGAGCTGCAGCATTTCCCTCCTTCACCTCCAACTTCAGACGCTCTTCCGCAATCAATGCACGAGACAAACCAATAGTCATGTTGGTCCAAGTATCACCTACCAAGCTATTACTTGGTGTAGTTAGGTGCTGGTGTACGGCGATAAACTTACCTCCATCGTACCAATCTCTACCCCCACGGTAAGGGAGGATCGCTTCATCAGAAGCAATCTCCTGCAATCCAAAATTTGTCGTATGCAACCAAATTGCTCCTCTTAAAAAACCATATACTGGCCCAATCGAACCACTGACCACTTCAGCTTGTCCAGAACCCGTGAGGGATTCGTCTAGGACTTCTTCTTCCAGCATTGTGCAACCGAAAAATGCGAAGAAGAACACAGTTAACGGCAACAATTTGAATACTCTTGAATTTTTCATTTTATATCGATTTTAGAAATCTTGAATTGTGATTAGAACGTAAGGTTGAGACCAATCAAAAAGGTTCTAGCCTTAGGATACGTAAATCGGTCGATACCGAAAGTTTGAATACCTCCAGAAGTAGAACCTGTATTTACTTCTGGATCAAATCCTGTATAATCTGTCAGTACAAAAAGGTTCTGACCTGTCACAGAGAATTGAATGTTCTGAAACGCATTGCTCAGGCCTACCATACTTGGCTGTAAATTGTAAGCAAGGGTAGCATTATTCAATCGTAGGAAAGATCCATCTTCTAAATAACGGGTGGAGACAATGTTGGCATTGGCCAAGGTCTCATTCGGGTACTGCACTGCAAAGTCAGTGGTATTGTTGGACTGAGCCAACAATGCCTTAGGGAATAAGGTCATGGTCGTGTGGTTATACACCTTACTTCCAGACATCCCATTAAAGTTTATGCCCAACTGGAAATTCTTGTAGTTGAAGTTGGAATAGAAACCATAGATGAATTTGGGTATCGCAGAACCTACTACAGCACGGTCATTATCCAAAACCTTACCATCCCCATTGGTATCCTTGTACACGCTGATTCCATCCTTTATTCCTTCAAACTGGTACATGTAAAAAGCGCCAATCGGCTCATTGTTAATGTATCCATTGATGGTGGCACCGGTCTGTCCAGAGCCCTGAGCTGCACCAGTCACTAAAACAGCATAAGGAGAATCCACCACTTTGTTTTGGATGTAGGTGACGTTTCCTCCCACATTGTAGGTAAATGAACCCTTTGGATCAGAGTTGTAATCCAAAGCCAATTCCAATCCATTGTTCACAATTTTCATGTTAGGAATATTATTCCAAAAAGTAGAAGTTGGCTGGATAGGATCGGCAGGAATCACTTCCAAAAGAATGTTGGAAGACTCCTTGCTGAAATAATCCAAGGTACCTGTCAATCTAAAATTGAACAAGGCAAAGTCAATACCAAAATCGAGCTGCGAAGAAACTTCCCACTTCAAATCTGGATTGGCCAATCGCGTGTAGGTAATTCCATAAGGATACTTGTCAATCGTCGTTGCTGCCGGATCGGTAGGGTAAGTATTCAAACTTCCTGCACCTGTCGCCAATCTGTTTTCTGTGTAACTCGCAAGCGTGATCTTGGAAGGGATTTCCTGGTTACCTGTAACCCCGTAGCTGGCTCGTACCTTCAAGTTATTGAAGAAAGAGTTGGCCATAAACCCTTCGTTGGTTAAGTTCCATCCCAAGGCAACAGAAGGGAAGTATCCATACTTGTTGTTGGCTCCAAACTTCGAGGAACCGTCCGCTCTAAACGTTGCAGTCAAAAGATACTTATTGGCAAAGGCGTAATTCACTCGACCAAAATAAGATTGCAATTCATTTCGTACTGCTGCAGTATTTACAGCAGTAGGAAAGGTGACCGTGCTGGTCTGATCTTGGTATCTTGGCTCGATGTTGTTGTTTGCAAAGCCCAGGAAAGAAATGGTCTTGCTTTCATCGCGCAAATCCTGGTAAGAGTGTCCTGCTAAAAAGGTTAAATTGTGAGACTTCAAGGACCAATTGTAACTTAGTGTGTTTTCTACGAGTTGGTTGGTGTTGGGATCAAAGATCACATCCAAGGCCCCATTCGAAATATTCCCCTCGTTTACTACCGAAGGAAATGGCTTGTACTGCACATCACGGTTAGTAGCTGAATAATCCACACCAAAGTTCAATTTGTATACCAAGCCCTTTGCAAGTTGAAGCGAAGGAGAGATGGATGCCAAGATTCGATTGTTGGTAGCCAAATCTTTGAAAATCATATTTCTTCGCAACGGGTTAAGCGCATTGGTCGGCAATTGTGTTGGCTCTCCATTGGTATACGCAGGAATCGTAGGATTCAAGGTGATCATATCGCTGATGATAGAATTAATCGCTGGACGCAAGTTTTCGGTTCGCGTGGCCGTCAAGTTGTAATCCACATTCAATTTCCCATTCATCGCCTTCTGGTTGATATTCAATTTACCAGAGTAACGTTTTAAATTGCTGTTTTTCAAAATACCATCTTGATTCTGGTAGCCTAACGAAGCAAAGTAAGAGAACTTCTCATTTGCTGCACCGCTTAAGGAAAGGTTTGCATTTTTGGCAACTCCCACCTGAGTCAATTCATCTTGCCAATTGGTGTTTCCTTTCAAATCCACCAAAGTTCCTCCTACAGCCTTCACTTGTGCACGGAATGTATCCGCATCAAATACAGGAAGTTGGTTGGGAAGCGAAGAAAATCCAGTAGACAAATTAAGGTTTACCTGGCCTTGTCCAGTTCCTTTCTTGGTAGTGATTACTACTACTCCATTGGAAGCTCTTGAACCGTATACGGCAGTAGCACTCGCATCTTTCAAGACATCAATACTTGCGATGTCAGAAGGGTTGATAAAGTTTAAAGGGTTGGTAGCCACTCCAGTAGATGAGTTATCTAGTAAAAATCCATCTACCACATAAAGGGGCTGTGTTCCAGAACGCAAGCTTCCAACCCCTCTAATAATCACGTCTTGATTGGCTCCTGGTTCACCACTTACCGAAGTAATCGCTACCCCAGCGAGCTTTCCTTGCAAAAGTTCACCTGGGTTATTGACTACCCCTTTGTTAAAGTTGTTGCTTTTCACCGAAGCAATTGCACCAGTAATATCGGCACGCTTCTGGATTCCATAACCAACCACCACAATCTCATTTAACTGAGAACTCTCTGGTTCAAGTTGAATAGCTAAGGAAGACTGTCCATTGACAGGCACTTCTTTAGAAGAGTACCCGAGATAGGAAATGACTAGAATTGCATTTGGCTCTACATCAAAGGAGAACTTACCATCCAAGTCGGTGATAGTCCCCGTGGTTGTTCCTTTTACTAAAATGGAAGCTCCCGGCAAAGGCGCTCCTGTTTCATCAACAACGGTTCCTGTTACTATTCCAAATTTTTCAACTTCGAAAGTAACAGTCTTTAGCACTGTGGCTCCCTGACTCATTTCAGGCAAGGCAAACAAGAGAACACTGCACAAAAACAGGCGCAATTTTGCTTTTAGACCATTTGTAAAATTTTTCTTCATGAATAAAATAGTTTTAAAGATTTCCTTCAAAAATGGAATCTTAAAAACTAAGAGCATTCACTAGAAAATTATGGTTCTATTAACTTATAGCACCCTTCAAATGGCAAATATTAAGTTAAATGCAAGGTTAAATTCCAATTAGGGAGCGGTATGAAAACTTAAATTCATAATTAGTTAAATTCTTGAAAATTCAGATTTTTAAAGATGACTTAAATCATAGTTTATCTCCTTGAAAACCAGTTATCTTAATAAAAAGATCAGGAACAATCCGATCCAATTTTAAACTCAGGTCTTTTATTAAACCAAGGAACTCATGGAACCAACTGCCCTAAAAAAAATCGGACTTTGGATGGACCAAAGCCATGCCTTCTTCTTGGGTTATGCCGATGAAGCAGGCACATTTCTTGAAGACATCCCCTCAAGTATTGTAACCAGGCCAAGAATTGATGGAGAAGGAAGTGACACCACACGCTTGGGAGCATCCCCTAGCCCTGCGAGCAACCACGAGTACGAGCTTCGTCTCAACCAAGGCATCCGAGAGATTTGGGTGATCAAATCCTATGACCTTGGAGCCACATGGACCTCTCCTGAAAATATCACTACCCAAGTGCATCGACCCAACCATCCTGCAGCAAACCCAGCCTATATCCATACCGCCGACTGGAGACACTATGCGAATACCCCTGGTCATGCCCTCCAAATTTCCGAGGGACGCTACAAGGGTCGACTCTATGTGGCAGCCAACCATTCGGTAGGAGATCCCCAAGAACGCTTTCGAGAATACCGCGCCCATGGATTTTACAGCGACGACCACGGCAAAAGCTACCAACTTTCCGAATCACTCACCTTTCCTGGTTCCAACGAGTCCACCGCTGCTCCCCTCAGCCAAGACCGACTCTTGATGAGTGTGCGCAACCAGGAGGGGACGGTGCGACAACGAATCCTTGCCTATTCCTCGGATGGAGGCGCCACCTGGGAAGAGGAATATTTTGAACCCCAACTTCCTGACCCCGTATGCCAAGGTTCTTTGCTGG
>JBANGF010000181.1:0-10006 GCA_037975655.1 Bacteroidota bacterium
TTTGAAATGAAAAGCCAATTTTTAACCTCATTTCATTCAATTCCCGAACACCAAGTTTCGAAATCTCTTTTCCCAATACCTCCATGCTGCCACTATCCTGTTGCAATAGACCTACCATAATTTTGATCAATACTGACTTTCCAGTGCCAGATCGACCCAAAACCACCAAATTCTCTTCACGAAATAAATCCAAGTCTACACCTTTCAGTACCTCCAAGTCACCAAAGGCTTTGTACAAGTCCCGAACTACCACCACTTTTTCTAGTTTATCCATGGCTATTTGATTCGGAATAGGTTGATAATTTGAAGCGACAGTAGTTCCTCAATGAAAATAAGAAACATGGAAATAACAACAGCAGCATTTGCAGCTTTACCCACCCCTTCGGTTCCTTTGGAAGAGTTGTACCCTTTGTAACACCCCACCATCCCTATCGTAAATCCAAAAAACACAGATTTGATGATCGAAGCGAATACATCAAGGAAGGTAACTGAACTGAATACTTGCGCAAAAAATGTAGATATACTGACCAATTCATTTGCGTTCACATTGATGAAGGCGCCCATCAAGGCCACAAAGTCAGTGTACATCACCAACACTGGAATCATGAATGTAGTGGCTAACACACGAGACACTACCAAAAATTTATAGGGATTGGTACCCGACACCTCCATGGCATCAATCTGTTCGGTTACTTTCATCGAAGCGATTTCGGCTCCGATGCCCGAACCCACCTTACCAGCAGCGATTAGGGCAGTGACCAAAGGTCCCATCGCCCGAACGATTGCGATGGCAATCAACGAAGGGAGCCAAGAAGTGGCTCCAAATTCAGATAAAGAAGGTCGAGACTGGTTGGTAAACACAATTCCAACGATAAATCCAGTCAACGAAATCAGTGGCAAAGACTCCACCCCGATACGGTAGCACTGGTGAATTATTTCCTTAAATTCGTAGGGTGGTACAAGAACCTCCTGAAAAAATCGCTTGAAGAAATTCCAAGCATCTGCTAATCCCTTGAAGAAGGCATCTATTTTTTTTGAGAAGACATGCTTTCGCGTACCGGACTGTCCTGCCATAGTTGTATTCAGAGACTCAAAAATAAGGAATAAAATTTAAAGGATGCTCCAAAAACCCGCTTTTGATCGATTAAAAAAAGGAGAAAAATGGAGCCCAATAACATAAAAATCTAGGATAAAATCCCGAAAAAAGGAGTACAAAACACTAGAAAAAATTACTTCAAAATGGGGTGAAAAGAAATGGAAATTTATCGCCTAGAGAACCTCCAGTTCATGGGGAAACTCCGGTTAAATATCCACCAAAAGCAGGCTCCTTGAACTGCCTATTTATCCCTTAAAAAATATTCAAATTTTCGCGGACTACTTGAAAGTAGAGAGCAAGTTAATTCATGAAAGACAAGGCTGCTACCTTAGAATTTTACAAGAAAGAACTTGAGTCAAACCTTCCAAATAATGGTTTTGCTAGCTAGCAGAAAAAGATGAAATAGAAAACCTCTAAACTTCGTTAAATTCCTAATTTAGTTATTTCTAATTTTTTTAGTCTTATCTAATTTAGTCAAGCATGAATTAATCATAGTTAATTAAAATTCAATTACTTAGAGTAATTACTTACAACTATTAATTTAAAATAAATTTGGCCTGATTCGGTAGGTATGACAGTAACCAAGTTAAGCGCCCAAACGATAGAAATTAGCTAATAACTCCTCCACTTCCCCTTCAAAAACCTTTAATCTCTACTCGGATTCCACTGTATTTTAGATTTATGCCCAACACAATAACTGGGCCAAAAAACTTAGTGAAGTCGCAGTTTCTTCCTTCAAATTTTCAGGCCAAATACAGTTCTCCCCTACCCTTTTTTGGATCCAAAGTAAGCACGAAAAGAATGGAAATCCGAAGTGAATTTCCTCACCTTCCACATAGTTCTTTGTATGCGCAAAACTCACATTTTTTCTTGTCCTCGGTTTGATCAAAAGGCACCTGTGGATTTACGATTTCCTCCAAAAGTCCACGAAGGCCTTGCTCATATTCCTCGGCAAATTCCCGGTAATCTCCCACCTCAGAATCATCCAGTTGCAGGTAGGGGTTGAAGTCCGGGGAATAAATTTCCTTGATGTTGATGATTCCCGGTTTTAGGGGGAGTTGATTTTCTGGATGCTGGTATTGATAGAAAAAAGCATAGAGAAAAGTTTGCATGGCAGCCTTGTTTCTTTTCTTATCGTCTCGATCAAATAGCGAAGCAATGGAAGGGATCTTTTTGGTATCCTTCCCTGTTTTGTAATCCAGTAGACGAACCGTGGAATCTTTGATATCCATTCGATCAATCACCCCACCCAGGGCTACTTCTTTAGGGCCTTCCTCTGTTTCAATTGAAAGATGTGCCAGGTGTTCTTTTTCCAAACCAATCACTCGGAAGTCCCCTTTTCGCTGGTCGTAGGCGATTACGGCCTCAATGTACTTGGTCAATACCTGCCGTGCTATCTGCAATTGCCCAGTCAGTAAAAGCTCCTCTCCTTCTTCCTTTCTGTACAGTTCCCGAAAAGCTTGGTCCACTGCTTTCGGAACTTGGGGCAACAGGCGATCAATTTCATGGCTGTCTATGTCTCGAAACTTCTCCCCTTCAGGTATCGCGTATAGCAACTCAATTCCCTTGTGCAGTAGGGTACCAAAAGTCATGGGGTCAATTGTGGTGACCACCTCTTCTTTTTCCTTCAATTCGGCCACATAGCGCAGGTAAAAGCGTAGTCGACAATCCAAATACATATTGAGTGCGGATGCTGAAAACTTCTTTTCTGCTTCCCCTTCACCTACTGGCTTAAAATAGCGAGCCAAACTTGCCAGCATCGCCGGGGTCTTGGCAAGGGTAATGGGTTGATTCGGGCTGAGATCCACAGGAACCAATATTGATTCTGGTTTTGCAATCGGCAATTCTACCCGCATCTGCTGGATAAAGCGGCTCATTTCACTGGCCTTGCCTTGCTCTCCTGCTGTGGTATAAATCAAATGCACTTCCTCAGCGCGATGTAATAAGCGGTAGAAGGTGTAGGCATAGATGGCATCATTTTGCTCCTGAACGGGCAAACGGAAGGCCTTACGAAGATTCAATGGAATCATGGATTGAATGCCACCTCCCGGAGGAAAACTTCCCTCATTTACGTCGCAAATAATCACCCGTCTAAAATCCAAGTTTCGAGACTCCAATACCCCCATCACTTGCAACCCTTGAAGCGGCTCCCCTTCAAAGGGCAACTTGAGATCTCGGAAGAGCTTCCGGAATAAACTGAGTAGGAATTCAACTTTTAGTCCTTTGCTGCCTGTAGCAGCGAATATTTCTTTTACTCGATTCAGTTGCTTAAAAGCTTGAAACAAGTAGCTTTTTTGAGTAGGATCCTCTTGCAATTCCTTGGCTAAATACTCAATAATCTCAATCAAGTACTCGATCAACGAATCTCCCGATACCTTTCGAAAAACCAATCCAAATAGCGTGTTTTCCCTGCTAATTAACTCCTCGGGCACATCTACCCAGTTTTCAGTTTGAATTTTCTGAATCGCTTCAGCTGCCCACACCCCATCAGTTGCCTGCAAGTAGGAATAAGCCAGGAGATCCAATACAGGTTTATGGTAAAAGGTTACCTTCCCCTCTTTTAGTTTTGAATGGCGCTGCAAATCCAATACCGCATCCAAAAAAGCATAAATAGGCGCATTGCGCATGGGATACCCCATGGTCACATTGAGGTTGGTAATCACCTCTGGAAGCTGATGCAAGACCGGAAATAGCAACTGCTCATCGGGAAGAATGATGACCGTCTCCTCTAGCGGCTCATTCGGTTCCAACTGCTCGAGCAACTTACCTACCAGGTTGGCCTGATTCGTTTTTAATGGGATAGAATGGCTGTGGATTAGCGATCCTTTCTTTTTGATTTCGTCAGGAATTCGTTCCGGAAAGGTTTTACCGAGTACCGGGTCCTTGATGTAATCTCTAAAAAACAAACCTGCCTCTTGTAATTTATCTTCCAAGTAATAGGCATCCACATCCCAAAAAATCTCAGCCCCAAAAGCGGCAATGAAATGGGTAATGATCTTTTCTTCAGCCAGCGTAAACGCGTTGAATCCAATAAAAATCAAGTGCTTGTCAGGTTTGGCTATGGTCTCCTTCGTGGATGCCACTTGTCGATACAACTGACCCCCATAAGCCTTTCCAGAAGTCTGCAATCGCTCCTGAAACCCTTCGTAAAGTGATCCCAGAATTTGCCAAAACTTGAGGAAGCGTTCTTTCTCTGTTTCATTCTGCCGCTCAAAGGCCTTCCAAAATTGCGCGATGAGCGCCCACTGCTCCTCAGTAAGGAAACTCAGGTCCGACTCGAATTCCTTAATTTCTGCTAGGTGGGCATACACCTGCTTTACAGGAGCCAAGAATTGGTCTAAGTCATTGAAGTCCTTCAAGATCAACTCTCCCCAATGGTAAAACCGATCAAAGGGTTCCGCCTCTTTTTGCAGGCTACGGTATTCCTCATACAATTCGAACACCAAGGTGAGGTCGTCCGTAGGCGTTTTCCCAGCCAACTGGTATACGAGTTGTTCAATGGTCACCACTTCTGGCATCCAGACGGGTTGTTGAATCAATTCCCCCAAATACTTGGTGAAAAATAGTCCTGCGCGACGGTTGGGCAATACCACCCGAAGGTCCTTCAAATCCCTTCCAGAATCTAAAAGCTTTTGGGCTGTTTCTTTCAAAAAAGGGATCATAGCGCGATAATTTCAGTTGGTTCTAGGTAACAGAGGTATCCTTTGACCGGAAGTTGGGTCAAGGTCTTCACCAAAGACATGTATTCGTATACTTGATTCGCATGTGATTCGCGTTTGATTCCAGTTTTGAAATCAATCACGATCGCCTCATTTTTCCCAATCAAGATTCGATCTGGACGCTTTTGACTACCTCCAGGAAGTAAAATACCTTGTTCGGAAAGGGATGAAAAATTCGGGTCAAACCATTTTCTCACTTCCAGATTTGTAAAAACTTGATCCAGCCTCATTTTCACTTGTGCAGCTGTCTCTAGATCCAATCTACCCTCCTCAAGATATTCTTTTACCAATCTTGATGCATCCTCCCAGCCTTTTGCTTCGGCCAAAATCGCGTGGACAATCACCCCAAAATCCCGTTGCTCCCGCGCACGAATACCTTCTGGCGAAAAATCCCAAGGATAGGCTTTAGTTTGCAACTTGGATTTCCAATCCATGCAGTCCCAGCGAAGGGATGGAATTGCGGAAACATTTAGCTTATCCTGTTTCTTGGCTTTAGGCCAATCTCCCCAAGCAAAAGTTAAGGTATCTGGATTCCAATAGGAGCTTGAATCTTCCAAGAATTGGAACCCTCCTGAAAACAGGGAATACAGGAGATTTCCTGTTCGAGTAGGGGAAATTTCCTTTTTACTTTTTGAGATTGAATAGGTACCAAAACCAAAAAGGGCTTCTTCTGCACGCGTAAAGGCAACATAAAGCATGTTGAGCGAATCCAAATAGGACAAGCGAACTTCCTCATCGTAGGCAGCAGAGAAGTGGCTGTTTTTCAAGAGCGATTGATGTGTCAAAGGAACAACCGTCTGTACACCGGTTTCGGTATCAAATGGGGCCCACAACACTGGTGCTTGAAGTCCTGAAGAAACAATCCCCCAATCCAAAAAGGGCATGATGACTACTTTGAATTGAAGCCCTTTGGATTTGTGAATTGTCAAAATCCGCATCGCATCGTGGTCCTCAGGGATTTTTACGGTACGCTTCTTCTTATTGAGCTCCCACCAATCCAAAAAGCCAAGTAGGTCCGCACGATTTTTTTTCACGTAGTCAAACACTGCTTCCTTGAAGCCAGAGACGTAACTGAGGTCCTGTTGCTTTTGAGTCAAGCCCAAAAACGTAAGCCCCTGCTCTACTAATTCCATTAAGGGCATCTGTTGGAAACTAGTTTGCCTATCCCATAATTCCTTTTCCTTTTCTTGTAATTCAGTGGGTAAGCCTCTGACAAAAAACAACTCATGACTCAAGGAAATATCATGGACCAAGGCATAGTATTGCCAAAGGGTCTTTAGTGCCACTCGATCTGAAGGATCACTTAGGTAGGTCAAAAATCCAACCACGCATTTGACTGCAATAGATTTATCGATAAACAAAGACTCTTCAGAGAGCACATCAAAGCGGTAGTCTGTACCCTCTTGTTGCCGCTGTACCTCCATCAATCGATCGGCCAAAATAGCTCCCTGTCCATTCGTACGTACCAAAAAGGCAATGTCACGTAAGGCATAGCCCTGATCCTGCAATTGCATCACTAGGTCGGGAAGCTTTTCCAATACACCCTGTTCAATACCTTCCTCCTCCTCGTTTTCATCATCCTGGGTCTTATCTGAACTACTTTTTTCTGCAAATTCGAGATGAATTTTTCCTTGAAAAGCCGCATCCTTTTTCTTTTTAGGAACCTCCTGTGCTACGCTTTCATAGGCAAGCGACAACTTTTTTTCAGGATCCAATTCATAGTGTTTCTCCATACCCCGCTCCATCCATCCCGGTAATTGTTTGAAAACGGCATTATTAAATGCAATTATTCCAGGTAAACTGCGGTAGTTGACACTGAGATTCTTCACTTCTACAAAATCTGGATGAATCTGCTCCTGCACTTCGGAGAGCAAAAGCTCTAATTTTCCTCCTCGCCAACGGTAGATTGATTGCTTGACATCTCCTACCAACAAATTGGTGTTTCCAGAAGCCAAGGAGTTTTCCAACAAGGGCTTGAAACTTGACCATTGGAATTCGGAGGTATCTTGAAACTCATCGATCAAAAAATGTTGGTACTGATTCCCGATTTTTTCATACAAGAAAGGAGCTTCATTTTCTCGAGTAATTTCAGCCAAAAAATCATTTACATCTGAAATCAATAAAATCCCCTCTTCATCTTTCAGATCCCGTAACTCCACTAGTAGGTTTCGAAACACCCCAAAGGCATTGAGGTTCTTCTGAAGGGAGGTAAACGTATTCCAAATCTTCAACCTTTCGGACCATGAAAATAGCAAATCCCCCAATCCTGCTTCAAAAGCACTTCGAATAGCGGACTCTTGTGAAGATTTAGTAGTAAACCAATTGCTAACCTCTGGTAAATCCCGCAACATGGTAGCTGTGAGTTCTGGAAAAGGCATCTTGGGATCACCCAAGCTCCCAAATTTTTTTGCGAAGCTTTTGCTCCCATTTTTAAAATCAGTCCATTCCAATCCAAATTGGATTCGAATATCCTCTGCTTGCTTCCATTGAGTTTTACCTTCTACAATCAATTCCTGACGAACACGAGAAATCTGTCCTTTGAGCTTTGACAAAAAGCCTTCTTGCCCTACACTTTCTTGAAAAATTGTCCGAAATGCCTTGAATCGTTCTTGAAAAATTTCCTTACCAAGCCCTTTGATTCCTACTCGGATGTCCCAAGATTTCCCGTCCAACAATTGCTCCTCCGCATAGTCTATCAACCAATTGCGCAATGCCGGATCCTCAGCCACCTTTTCCACGATTCGATCCACCAACTTGTCTAGGACCGTATCGGTATCCATTTCCAAGTCAAATTTGGCTTGCAGATCCATTTCTCGTGCAAAAGAGCGGATTACCTTTTGAAAAAAGGAATCAATCGTACTCACAGCAAAATAACCATACCCATGCAGCACATGAAGAAGTGTCATTCGTGCACGATCCATCAATTGCTGAGCATCCAAACCTAGCTGATCCATCAATTCGAAATCCAAGGTTTCTGAAGGATTGACCCCTTGGCTCAATCGCTCCAATTCCTCCACAATTCGCTCCTTCATCTCTTGAGTAGCCGTGTTGGTAAAGGTCACTGCCAGAATCTGCCGATACCCCGATTGCGGATTTCTCAAGGCCAACTTGAGGTATTCCAAGGTGAGCGTATAGGTCTTCCCCGAACCTGCTGAAGATCTGTAGAGTAAAAAGGGTTTTGCCATAGGAAAAAAATTTCAATTCGAATATAGGAAACCCTACACGCAATACATTTGAGGAAACCCTTTTTTGACAAGGATTGTCAATCTTAGGAGAAAAGTAGATTACCGGCAAAAGCCTTCTTTTGGATTAACGCTTCAGGGCATTCCACAATATTTCAATGGGATGCAAAGCCTTTCTACCCGTACCATCTGCAATCTGATGCCTACAGGAGGTTCCTGGTGCAGCGATCAGCGTATCCACCTCAGCCTTGCGCACAGCAGGGAAAAGGACCAATTCCCCCACCTGCTGAGAAATCTCGTAATGCTCAGCCTCATAGCCAAAGGATCCTGCCATTCCACAGCAACCGCTTGGAATGGTTTCTACCACATAGTTGACTGGTAAGGAGAGGATTTTCTGTGTCCAAGAAAGTGAGGAAAGTGCCTTTTGATGGCAGTGCCCGTGCAACTTGATTTTTTCTGCGCGCGTAGTGAATTCTTCAGGCTTGATATTGCCTGCAGCCACCTCCTTACCCAAAAATTCATCGATTAATTGCACATGAAACTTGAGTTTTTTGGCCCCCTCCACCCATTCTGGGCCAACGATCCGTGGATACTCGTCCCGGAAACTTAAAATTGCGGACGGTTCCAAACCGATAAGCGGGGTATTCCCATCAATCAACTTTTCAAACACTCGGATATTGGCCTCAGCATGCTTTTTTGCTTTGAGCAGCAATCCCTTGGAAAGCGCAGAGCGACCACTCTCCTCGTGATCGACTAGCTTGACCTCATAGCCCAACTTTTTAAGTAGGGAAATAGCCTTAATTCCAATTTGGGTATCGTTGTAGTTGGTAAACTCATCCACAAAAAAATACACAGACTTGATCATCTTGGCTGGTGCTGGCAGGATGGTATAGTTATTTTTATACCAGGCACGCAAACTCACCGAACTTATTTCCGGTAGGTTACGATTGGGAGCTACTCCCAAAAATGCTTTCAAAAGGCCCCCTGTAAATGAATTAGTCAATAAAAAATTAGAAACCTTTGGCACCAAAGATCCCAATCGGTTCAAATCATTGATGTACCCAAACGCTCGGGAACGCAATGGCACCCCATGGGTCTTCTGGTACTGGTACAGAAACTCGGCTTTCATACTGGACATGTCCACATTGGATGGACACTCGGCCGTGCATCCTTTGCAACTCAAACACAAATCCAAGGCTTCCTTGATCTCAGGATGATCGAAGGCATTTTCTTTTTTATCAAGGGTCAGAAACTCGCGAAGTGTATTTGCGCGACCACGTACGGAATCCCGCTCGTTTCGCGTAGCCATAAAGGAGGGACACATGGTGCCTCCCGAACCAGGAAGTTTGCGGCAGTCACCCGATCCGTTACACTTCTCTGCAAGTCTTAAGATTCCTCCAGCAGCTGAAAAATCGAATACCGTCTCTGGCTCAGGCGTATGCATACCTATTTCATAGCGAAGAAACTGGTTCATCGGAGCAGCGTCTACAATTTTCCCTGGGTTAAAAATATTCTTAGGGTCCCAGGTGTATTTGATCCGGCGAAAGAGTTCGTAATTCTTTTCTCCCACCATCAGCGGGATAAAGGCAGCACGCACACGCCCATCCCCGTGCTCCCCAGAAAGCGATCCTTGGTATTTTTTGACCAGTTTGGCAGAAGCAAGGGAAATCTGATAGAACTCCTCCACATCTTCTGCCTTTTTCAAATCCAGAATGGGACGCATGTGAATTTCACCTGCCCCAGCATGCGCATAATGTACCGGACTTTGATTAAAGCCTGCCAAAATCCCATCCAACTCATCAATGTAATCTGCCAGATCTTCAATATCCACTGCGGTATCCTCAATACAGGCCACAGCCTTGGGGTCCCCAGGAATATTTCCCAAAAGACCTAGTCCTGCTGCCCGAAGGGCCCAGGCAGAGGCCACTTTCTCTGGTTCAATGATCGGATAGGCATAGCCATAACCTGCGGCCTTCAAGTCAGACACCAAGGCCTTTCCTTTTGCCATG
>JBANGF010000183.1:0-2626 GCA_037975655.1 Bacteroidota bacterium
GAAAATGCTACTCCCCCCTTTTCAATGATGGCTCCATTTTGAAAAATACGAGTTTCTCCTCCTCCTCCTTCTGCTCGTATCCAAGCATCTTCTTTGAAAGTTCCTCTTCCATCCCCAGCTTCAAGCTCCTTACAAATGTATTCTTGCATTTGCTTGTAGATTGAGGCAATTTCTTCTTTTGATTTTCTTGGCATAAGCAGCTTGGATTTAGAATGGATATCCAATTCCAAAATTAAATACGGTTTGACCTTTTTCGCCGAATGGTTTGGTAAACTTAAGGTTGTCCAGCACCCATCGTTCACCTTCCAGACGTGCGGGATCGAGCGCTTTAGTAGCCAGGTCAAGTCGGATCACCAAAAAGTCAAAGTCCATTCGAAGACCTACTCCAGTACCGATTGCAATCTCCTTATAAAAGCGATCGTATCGAAAGTCTGCTCCCGGTCGGGCTTCGTCACGTCCAATCATCCAGGAGTTACCTGCATCTAGGAATACAGCCATATCGAAGTAACTGAACAACTTTCTCCGGTACTCTAACATGCTTTCTAGAATCATTTCAGCAGGTTGCTCATTCGTGTAATCGTAAATTCCACCTGAGCCCGTCAATGGGGTAGAACTCCCAGGTCCAAGTCTTCGAGCTTGCCAGGCACGGATACTGGTACCACCACCAGCAAAGAAATACTTTTCATAAGGCAAGATTCCCACACTGACTCCATAGGGACGTGCCATCCCAAAGTTGAGACGATAGGCGAGAGTTTGTTTTTTGTTGATGGGGTAATACCGTCTAAAATCAATTTGACCTTTTAGCCATTGAAAATTGGCATAGCTGATCTCAGGGGAATCGTTTCTTCGGACATTGGTGAAATTGAGAGTAGTACCCCCACTTTCTCCAAAAATTCGCAAGAGCGATGCCTTTCGCATAGAGAAATCGCCATACCGATTGAAATTGATCAAAGTTTGGCCTGAAAAACTGCTGATTAAGGAAGGGAGAAATGACCAGATCAGGTTATTTCCATCCTTTTGCAAATTTTCAAGGATATTTAAGAATTCATCTTGAATATAGGGGGTACGGATGTAACTGATATCCGCTGCATTGATGGTAAAGGATTGTCGATTGTTGCGTGTGGCCCAGGTATAGCCTAGTTGTCCATTGATGGCATTTCGCTTGTATTCAGGACGGTTGGTACTCAAATACCCAAATTGAACGCGCGTATTGGGATTGTATTTCCCAAATTGCTGTAGAGTTTTGGGAGCAAATGGAATCAGGAACCTGGGAAAAATTACAGATAGCGAGGTATTGATCTCACTACTTTGGTAAACGCCTTGGCCTGTGGCAGAGGCTACCCCTTCCAATCCAGCTCGAAAATTGAGTTCAAGAAGTTCTCCCGCTCGGAAGAAATTACGATTTCGTAGAGCCGTACTGAAGAAGGGTCCAGGAAGTTGTTCGGTGATGGTCATCCCCAATTGATTGGTCAGCTGGTATTTCTGGTTAGGCTGCGTGAAAATTTGGGCAGTCAATGAGGTACCTAGCGTATCAAAGGTGATATTGACAAATCGGAACAGGTCTAAACTATTTAATAGTCTCTGTGTTTCCAATGCCTCGGTTCGGCTGTAAGGCTTTCCTTTTTGCATTTGGATTCGAGAAGCCAAGATTTTCGCTGAATACCTGTCGCGATAAAAAGAAAAATCAATCCCATTGTACTGGGTTTGAATTTGCCGATCAGCAAATTCATCGGTAGGAGGATTGATCCGGAATCGGATGGTGTCTAGGGTGTAGACTTGGTGACTCTCTGTAAATGTGGGCTTTTGAATTACTTGTTCTAGTCTTATGGACTTCGCCGCAGTGTCTTGGTAAGCGATGTAATTCACGTAAGACTTGGAGAACATGTAATACCCCTTGTTTTTCAAGAGTTCTTCCAGCCGATTTCGCTCCGCCCCAATGTCGTCTTGGTTGTAAATCTGTCCTTGCTTTAGAAATGAGTTGGATGAAAAATTCGAAATCAGACCCTGAATGGCAGGATTATCCGTGCGGGTAAATACAGAATCCAAGATATAGGGCTCTTTTTCCTCAATTTGATAAGCGATAAAGGCTTTCTTATTTTTTGTAGCAATGCTGAAATTGACTTCTGCATCAAAAAAACCATGATTGATCAGGTAACCTTTCATGTTTTTTCTAGACTTTTCAACGAGGCTGCTGTCTAACAACACAACTGGATTTCCTGTCCGCATTAGTGTATTTCCATACTCTAATTTTTTGTCTAGTCCTTCGAGACGAAGTTTCAATTTTTCTTCTTTTCGTTTGTAAATCAACTCATTACTAGTGGAGTCTTTAGTCGATTGAAGCAAAATAAGTCTATCGTTGTTTTCCTTTCGTTTATCGGCTACTTTGCTGCTGTCGTAGAATTGATTTCCAAATCGATACAGCATTACACCCAATGAGGTTCCTAAAAATCGAGTATTGGGTTCCTGCTCAAAAAGTAGTGTAAGGGCATCGGCATCTGCTTGCTTAACTCCGACCAACTCATTGTCATAGACCACATAGCTGCCTTCTTCCAAATTTCTGGTCAAAGAGCAACTAAGGCAAAACCAGAGTAGACTGAGAAAAAGTATATATTTGAAAGATTTCAAG
>JBANGF010000214.1:0-7833 GCA_037975655.1 Bacteroidota bacterium
TCGCTCTGGCTTGATCTACGAAACCTTGGGAACCCTTTATGAGGCCATCAATTTGCAGATTTTGGTGACAATCTTGGTAATTATAGTGATGGTGGCCAACGTCCGAGCATCCCTGCTGATCTCTTCCCTCCTGCCACTGGCAGTACTGATGTGCTTTATCTTCATGCGCTACTTTGGAATGGATGCCAATATCATGGCGCTTTCAGGTATCGCGATCGCCATCGGCACCTTGGTGGATTTGGGTATCATCCTCAATGAAAATATTCTACGGCACTTGGAAACGGCTCCCAAGCAACAATCCAAACTCACAACAATTTACGAGGCATCCGCAGAGGTTTCTGGAGCCATTCTTACAGCGGTTGGTACCACCATTATTAGTTTCCTTCCAGTATTCACGCTTCAAGCTGCGGAGGGCAAACTATTCGGCCCCCTAGCCTACACCAAAACCTTTGTGTTGATTGCAGCCGTCCTGATTACCTTATTCATGCTGCCAGCATTGACACACTGGGTAGTGAGTTGGCGGAAAGTCATTTATAAAGTAAGCAGATACGGCAATTATGCGCTCCTTTTTCTAGGGCCATTGGTCGGCATTTTTGTTTGGACCTGGGCTGGCCTATTGCTATTTAGCTACGGTGCCATTCACAGTTTGTGCTTTCATTTTCCAAATCGATTCGAAAAATACAAGTCCAAAGCCTTACTTGGTGCTACACTCTTGGCAATAACCTGGCTGCTTACTACAATATGGATGCCCTTGGGAGTATCCGTGAGCACCTTTGGTAACTTTCTGTTTATCGCTCTCCTGCTGTTTGCTGTATTGGGCGGATTTATGGGTTTCATTAAAATCTACCCTAGACTCCTCACCTGGTGCCTCAACCACAAGCGGGCATTTTTGCTATTTCCTACGGCAATCATAAGTCTAGGCCTATTCATTTGGCTAGGCTTTGGTCGAGTATTCGGGTTTATCCCGATGGCTACCGATGGACTAGGGGTAAATATCCGCACTACAACACTTTGGTCAGGAATGACCCATGCTTTTCCTGGATTGGGCAAGGAGTTTATGCCATCCCTCAACGAAGGTTCCTTCCTGCTTATGCCAACCAGCATGCCGCATGCGGGAGTTCAGGAAAATAAGGAGGTATTGCAGAAATTGGATATGCTGGTGGCTTCCATCCCAGAAGTGGAATTAGTGGTAGGCAAGGCAGGCAGAGCAGAAACTGCCATTGACCCTGCGCCGATCACCATGTATGAGAATACGATCAACTACAAGCCGGAATACCTGATCGATACGCAGGGAAAGCGCCTTCGATTTAAGGTGGAGGATGGAAAGTATGCCCTAAAAAATGGTGCTTACTTTGATCCAAAAACGGATTCACTTCAAAACGTAAGGGTAACTGACCTTGTTCCAGACGAATCTGGGGAATACTTCAGGCAGTGGAGAGACCATATCCGTACCCCAGATGACATCTGGACAGAGATCTTGAAAGTGGTCAACCTGCCAGGAGTAACCAGCTCTCCCAAACTTCAGCCCATTGAAACACGCCTAGTTATGCTGCAAACAGGCATGCGTGCACCGATGGGTATCAAAGTTTACGGTCCAGACCTGGAAACCATTGAATCCTTCGGTTTAAAGTTAGAAACCTACCTCAAAGAAGTGCCTTCGGTCAAAAAGGAGGCCGTTTTTGCCGATCGAATCGTAGGAAAACCCTACTTGGAATTAGCCATTGACCGAGAAAAAATCTCCCGGTATGGGTTAAATGTGGTGGATGTGCAAGAGTTTATCGAAACAGCCATTGGAGGCATGAAGTTGAGCACTACAGTGGAAGGCCGAGAACGCTTTCCCATCCGTGTCCGCTATGCTCGCGAATACCGAGATGATCCTGAGGCCATTGAAAATCTCCAAATTCCTACACCAGTAGGCAACTACATACCGCTGGGACAGCTCGTAGACATCCAATACCGACCTGGCCCAGACATGATTCGTGGAGAAAATAGCTTCTTGGTAGGATTTGTCCTCTTGGATAAAAATGAAGGCTATTCTGAAGTAACCGTAGTGGAACAAGCGAAGGACTACTTGCAAGGGAAAATTGATTCCGGCGAACTGCAAGTTCCGGATGGGGTCCGTTTTGAATTTTCGGGCACCTACGAAAATCAAGTTCGGGCAGAAAAACGCTTGGGCTTCATCGTGCCCCTCTGCTTGGTTTTGATATTCTTGCTGCTTTATTTCCAATTCAGAGCAGTTTCCACTTCCCTCTTTGTGTTTACTGGGATCGCAATGACCTTTTCAGGAGGATTTTTGATGCTTTGGCTCTTTGGGCTAGATGGATTCTTGAATATTGACATTTGGGGTACCAACCTTCGAGATCTTTTTCAAATGAAAGCCTACAACCTAAGTGTGGCAGTTTGGGTAGGATTCATCGCCTTGTTTGGAATCGCTACGGACGATGGAGTGGTAGTGGCTACCTACTTGGATCAGAGTTTTGCCAAGAAAAAGCCAAGTACCGTCCTAGAAATCCGCAATGCGGTGCTCGAAGCTGGAAAACGCAGGGTATTGCCCTGTATGATGACTACAGCCACTACGCTGCTCGCCTTAATTCCCATTTTCACCTCAACCGGAAAAGGCTCCGATGTAATGATCCCCATGGCCATACCGGCTTTAGGAGGGATGATTCTGGAAGTGACGACCGTATTCATTGTACCTACCCTTTACTGCTGGTGGGCAGAACGAAAATTAAGCAAGAACACAAAAATTGACAGTCATGAAGCAATTAGTTAAGGTGTTGATAGCAAGCGGCTGCAGGCTGCAGCTCCATCCGATGCTTCCCCCAGGCAAAGTACTGGGAGTACTCCTGCTACTTTCTCTGGTAGGCACACAGCCTCTTCAAGCGCAATCCTTGGAAGACTACCTTCTGGAGGCGGCCAAGAATAATCCGGGTCTCCAGGCGGCCTATGCGCAGTACCAAGCCACTGCAGAGCAGGTCAATCAGGTCAGTAGGCCCAATCCTGAATTTCAGGCAGGTGTATTTTTGCAGCCCATGGAGCGGTTTATGGGCAATCAATCTACTGATTTTCGCCTAATGCAAATGTTCCCCTGGAGAGGGATGCTCAACAGCCAAAAGGAGGAAGCCTACCAAATGGGTCAGGCAGAATACTTCCGATTTATGGATAAAAAGAATCAACTCTTTCTTGAAGTTAAGTCTACCTGGCTAGAGTTGCTCTTGCGGCAGGGAGAACTAAAGCTTACACAACAGACCATAGACTACCTCAAAAAACAGGAAAGCCTTCTACTGGTCAACTACCAGGTAGGGAATTCTGCTGGGCTGAGTTCACCTACCCCAATCATGTCACTACAGCAGCCTACACGATCCACTGGGTCTAGAATGTCTGGTATGGGGAATGCATCTACCCTTGAAAGCGCTAGCCCAAGGATGAGTTCGGAAATGCCCGCTCCTTCTATGAATTCCGCTTCTGTGGGTATGACTGGCGTATTGCAACTCAAACTGCAACTCAACGAGCAAGAGACCACATTGATGCAACTGCAAGAGAATCTAGCAGCACTCAAAATTCAGTTTAACCAATTGCTCAACCGGGCTATCGACAGCCAAGTTATCCTTCCTGAGCAGCTGGATGCTGCATCCTTACCTTTAGAAAAACAGGCCTATTTGGAAAAAATAAAGGAGAGTAATCCCATGTTAGCCATGTTTGGAGCCGAAAAATCGGCTTTAGCCCAGCAAGAAAAAATGGCTGTATTAGAAGGTAGACCTATGTTAGGCGCTGGTGTTAATTACGTACCACTCTCACCAAGGATAGACAAAGGCATGCCCATGGGAGGGGATGACATGGTGATGCCCATGGTGACCCTAAGTCTTCCGATTTACCGCAAAAAAATCGATTCGAAAATTAAAGAAACCGCCTTTCTTCAAACGGCTACGGAGATGGCCCAAAAGGAAACCGAAAATCGTCTTACAATGCAGTGGGCAGCGGCATTCCGAGGTTGGGAAGAAAGCAATCGAACTCTTAAGCTTTACCAGGAACAGTTAACCTTGATCGATCAGCAACTACAGTTGCTCGAATCAGGATTAGCCACAGGAAAAAGCAGCTTGCTTGAAGTACTCCAATTACAACAGCAGGACTTAGAATACCAGAGAAAGGTGCTTTATGCCAATTATCAAGGACATCAGAGCCTCGCACAATTAGAAGCCTTGATCCAAAATTCATCCATTCCTTCAAACTAGAAAAGACATGAAAAAGCTATTCGCTTCAAAAATTGGATTGATTTCCATCACCTTGTTTCTTGGGGTGATTTTGGGATGGATGTTCCATTCTCTCAGTTCGGGCAGTACTGAATCACACAATCACGAATCCACTGAAGGGGCACCTACCCTTTGGACTTGTTCCATGGATCCACAGGTCAAATTAAATGCCCCAGGAGACTGCCCCATCTGTGGCATGGATTTGATACCCGTGGTACAGGGGACTGACGAAAGCAGCAATTCAAATGCCATTCAAATGACAGAAGAAGCCCTAGCCATGGCAGCGGTGCAAACCCAAGTGGTGGGTGGCTCTACCTCCGGAAAGGAACTTCTGCTTACAGGTAAATTGCAAGCGGATGAACGAGAAAACGCTTCCATTACGTCTAAATTCCCTGGGCGGATAGAAAAATTATTTGTCACCTTTACCGGGGAGCAAATCAAAGCCGGTCAAAAACTAGCCACCATCTATTCCCCAGAGCTAATCACTGCTCAGAAAGAATTATTGGAAGCCATAAAGACCAAGGCAACCTACCCCCAACTATACCAAGCCAGCAAAGAAAAGCTTGCCTCCTGGAAACTTACAGCGGCACAGATCGCTGAGGTCGAGCGTACTGGTGTAGTCAAAGAAAAATGGGATATTTTGGCAGATCAATCCGGTGTGGTCATTCAAAAAAATGTATCCTTGGGCGATTACGTGGGGACAGGATCAGTTCTATATACAGTAACCGATCTTTCTAAACTTTGGCTTCGTTTGGATGTCTATGAGACGGACTTGCCTTTTGTTTCCGTGGGAGACAACATCCAATTTACAGTAGCAGGAAGGCCAAGTGAAACCCAACAAGCGCGGGTATCCTTTATCGATCCACTCATTGACCCGAATACACGTGCTGCTTCTCTACGCGCAGAAATCTCCAATGCTGGCATGGTATTGAAACCAGAAATGTTTGTGACAGCAAAAATTTCAGGAGCAAATTCAGAAGCTACCACCGACTTGGTGGTGCCAAGAACGGCCATCCTTTGGACTGGAAAGCGCTCCGTGGTCTATGTGAAAGTTCCCAATGCAGTAGTTCCTAGTTTTGAAATGAGGGAAGTAACTCTAGGAAATAGGCTGGGTGAAAACTACCAAATTACCGCAGGTTTAAAGGCAGGTGAAGAAATAGTCTCTCAAGGTGCCTTCGCCGTGGATGCATCGGCACAACTTTCGGGAAAACCTAGCCTCCTCAATCGCAGCACTTCACAACAAGTGGAAGTTTCAGCAACCTTTAGCCAAGAAATCAGTGCTGTAATAGCCGCTTACTTCCAAGTAAAAAATAGCTTGGTGAAGGATCAAATGCCCACCGCAGCCAACCAAACCCTAACACAAGCGTTGGTAAAAGTGAATGCATCTGCTGGTACGGGAAAAGATCAGGCCAAATGGGAAAAAATTAAGACAGAACTCTCCTTAGCGGCGGCCAAACTGAAGGCTGCTAAAGACCTACCTACGGCTAGAACCCACTTTTCTAGCCTTTCATCCTCCATCATCCAACTTGCGGAAACCTACCAACTGGCCCAGAAAGTAGTTTACCAAGATTACTGCCCCATGGCTTTTAACAACAAAGGGGGCTATTGGCTAAGTGAAACCGAGGATATCAAAAATCCCTATTTCGGTGCATCCATGCTCAGCTGTGGAGAGGTAAAAAAAACATATCAAACAAGTTTGCCCAACCCCACTCCTTGAGGAAGGGAAAAGCATTAATAGGAAAACTACCAATCAACAGAATACATCCTAACCATGAATAAATTTTCTCTTGTCCTACTCGTATCTATATTCCTTGCAAGCTGTGGAGGGAATGCGGAGAAGCAAACTGCTGCTACCCAAGCAGAAAACCATAGCCAGCACCAAGAAACTACAGAAAATCCAGCTGCATCAAAAAGTCCCAAAAAGACCGCCATGGAAATCGTGGATGGTAACCATATCCACATTGATTACTCTTCTCCAAGTGTAAGAGGAAGACAAATATTTGGAGGCCTGGTTGCCTTCGGTGAAGTTTGGGCCACCGGTGCGCATAGAGCCACTTGGATACAATTTGATAAACCGGTAACGATAGGTAATCAAAATATCCCTGCAGGAAAATATGGCCTTTTTACCATTCCTGGTAAGCAGGATTGGACGGTCATCTTAAATTCTGTTTGGGATATGCACTTGGCAGATGACTACAATGCAAGCAAGGATGTCATTCGAATCACTTGTACACCTGAAACACTCGACAGCTCCGTAGAATCACTCACCTATAAGGTTCAAAAAATTGCAAGCCAAACTACCGAAATTTCTATGGCTTGGGATAAAACGAAGATCAAATTTGTACTCAAGAATAAATAATCAGACATTTTTTCTCTTCAAATAAATAAACGCACTCGCACAGCATCCAAGTAAAAAAGTGGGATAAGGATAAGCGCAAGCAAAAGCCAAGGCTAAAAGCTGAAAACACAACACTCCTCTTCACATCCCCACTAGAAAATAATCCTAGGGAGATCTATTAGAGCAAAAAGGCCTCCTTTGGGATTTGTGCTGTTCGGATATTTTTATTCTCGCCGTTGATTTCGGTCCAAGCAAAATAAACTTGGCCGCCGAGCACTTCAAGCTGCGGGAAACCGCTTTTTCTACTCGGATCTAGTGCGGTAATCTGAAGTGGGGTTCCTATTGTACCTTTATGGTCAATACCCGCTGCATAAAGGAAGGTTTGCTCTCCCTTGGTTTCCATCCAGGAAACCACCCCCCAATTCTCACTGAGTAGTGCCACATCTACACGTCCAATTAGCCCTATTGATTCAATCACCACAGGCTCACCGAAGGATGCTCCTGCATCCGTAGAAAAGGCGAATTTAACTTGTTGGATACCCTTCGGGGCTGTAAACCAGCCAACAAGCAAATTGGATCCTTTGGCTACTACTTTAGGCCCATTGACCGGGCAACCGCTAATTTCCCATCCATCTGCATAGATAAGGGTTGGTTCGGTCCATTTGCCTTCCACCAGACGCGTGATGGCGATGTCACGAATCTCCCGATCCGATCGATTGCGGTAAACCACCACAGGACCCAAATCGGTGATGGCACCGCTTGTTTGGCAGCAATCACAAGTTTTCGCATCCAAAAGTTCATCCCATAGGACCTTCCCATTGAAGTCTATTTCAGCGGCTCTGATACTCATTGGACCACCTGAATGTGCTGCATGATCATGTCCTCCCCCACCCGTTTCCCGACCATCAAGCCACGAACTAAAAAAACTAGTCGAGGTGTAAGGTGCTAGGGACACAAATCCATGTTCGGTCAGTGTGCTATCCTGATGCAATGGAAGATTCAATTTCCATTGACTAGCACCTTTGGGAAGTACTTGAAGCTTGACATCGTAAGCAAAAGTTTCTGGGGAGGATTTTTGAAGGATATGACTGAGTAAAACTCCCTGATTTTCAACCAGCGCTGGAAAGTCGGCCCAGTTGACAAACCAGTTCGATCCTTGATGGATCATTAGAGGTGCAGCCCACTGCCTTTCTGAGTTCAATTTGGAATAATACAACTCCGCAGTGGTGTCATTCCCCATCGTCA
>JBANGF010000355.1:0-7687 GCA_037975655.1 Bacteroidota bacterium
CGGATATCCTCACACCCGAACAAAAAAAGGTACACCTGAAGTTGGCTCCCAATCCTTCTCACTTGGAAGCGGTGAATCCTGTAGTCGAAGGATTTTTACGCGCCAAGATAGACCATGCGCATAAAGGGGATGCTAAAAAAGCGCTACCTATTTTGATACATGGAGATGCAGCAGTGGCTGGCCAAGGCATTGTGTACGAGGTGACCCAGATGGCAGGTCTGAAGGGATACAACACCGGAGGTACCATTCACTTTGTAATCAACAACCAGGTGGGATTCACCACCGACTTTGACGATGCACGTACTTCCATTTACTGTACCGATGTAGCCAAAATCATCGATGCGCCTGTGATTCACGTCAATGGAGACAATGCGGAAGCAGTAGTATTTGCTGCACGTTTAGCCGCTGAATTCCGTCAAAAATTCAATAAAGACATTTTTGTGGACATGGTTTGCTACCGTCGTCATGGACATAACGAGTCCGATGAGCCGAAGTTTACGCAACCTGAGCTCTACAACATCATTTCCAAGCATCCGAATCCTCGGGAAATATACATCAAGCGCTTGACTGAGCGCGGAGATTTTGATGCCAAGATCGCAGCGCAGATGGACGAAGAATTCCGCCAACTCCTGCAGGATCGTTTGAATATGGTGAAGGAGAAACCTTTGCCTTACCAGGCTACCAAATTTGAAACGGAATGGGCCAACTTACGACGTTCCAAGCCGGAGGATTTTGATCAATCTCCCGAGACAGGGATTACCCAAGCGCAAATCGAAAAAGTGGCGGAAGCCATCACGGTAATTCCAAAAGGATTTAAGCCGATCAAACAGATCGAAGCACAAATGAAGCAGCGCAAGGAAATGTTCTTTGAAACCAAAGAACTGAACTGGGCCTCTGCCGAATTGCTTGCTTATGGTTCCTTGCTTTTGGAAGGTAAAACGGTCCGCCTTACTGGACAGGATGTGCAGCGAGGCACCTTCTCGCACAGACATGCGGTCATCCACGATGCCAACACCAACCAGCCGTTCAATTCCTTACTCGAAATGAAGGATCGAAAGGGGCAGTTTTACATTTACAATTCCCTACTTTCTGAATATGCAGTACTTGGATTTGAATATGGCTATGCCATGGCAAATCCTCATTCCCTTACCCTTTGGGAAGGTCAGTTTGGTGACTTTGCCAACGGTGCACAAACCATGATTGACCAATTCATCTCTTCGGGAGAGTCTAAGTGGCAAAAAATGAATGGCATTGTGATGCTCCTTCCGCATGGTTACGAAGGCCAGGGTCCTGAGCACTCCAATGCCCGTCCGGAGCGTTTCTTGCAGCTCTCTGCAGAGTACAACATGGTGGTAGCCAACATCACGGAGCCATCCAATTTCTTCCATTTGCTTAGAAGACAAGTTACTTGGGAATTTAGAAAGCCATGCGTGGTCATGTCGCCCAAGTCCTTACTTCGTCACCCCAAAGTGGTATCGCCGTTGAAGGAGTTTACTTCAGGTAGATTTAGAGAAGTGCTGCCAGACACTACGGTGAAGGCCAAAGACGTCAAGCGAGTAATCTTGTGTACTGGAAAAGTCTACTTTGACCTAGAAGAAGTACGAGAAAAAGAAAAGAACACACAAGTCGCACTTGTAAGGGTAGAGCAATTGCATCCACTTCCTAAAAAGCAAATCTTGGATGTATTGAAGTCCTACAAAGGAGCCGAGGTGGTTTGGGTACAGGAAGAACCAGAGAACATGGGGTATTGGAATTACCTACTTCGGTTGCTGTATCAGGAACTTCCAATGCGGGTGATTGCTAGAAAGCCAAGTGCCTCTCCTGCCACAGGGTACAACAAGGTACACGTGGAAGAGCAGCGCAACTTAGTGGCCCAAGCGCTAACCCTTTAATTAGGGAAACTGTTGATTAAAATCTGTAAAATATACTAAGGAAGAGATTCCAAGGAAAAATAGAGAAGACCATGAGCAAAGAAATGAGAGTACCTACCGTAGGAGAATCCATCTCAGAAGTTACCGTAGGACAATGGTTTAAAAAAGACGGAGACCTGGTTCAATTGGATGAGGTACTCTGTGAGTTGGAATCTGACAAGGCGACGTTTGAGTTTCCAGCCGAGGCAAGTGGAATACTACGCATCAAAGCTAATGTAGGTGACACGGTAGAGATCGGTGGACTAGTTTGCATCATCGAAGAATCTGCTTCAGCACCGAGTTCCACTCCAGCACCAGTACCAGCACCAGCGGTCGCCCCTGCAGCTGCTTCTGCTCCTTCAGGGATCAAGGAAATGATTGTGCCTACTGTAGGAGAATCCATCACTGAAGTGACGCTTGCCAACTGGCTCAAGAAGGATGGTGACCTAGTGACTTTGGATGAAATCATTGCAGAGGTAGATTCTGATAAGGCTACTTTCGAACTTCCAGCGGAAGCTACGGGCATTTTGCGTCAAGTAGCCAAGCAAGGGGATGTATTGGAAATTGGTGGATTGATCTGCCGAATCGAAGTAAGCGGCGCCGTGGCAGCTCCAATTGCTGCTGCTCCAGCACCTACTGCTCCGGTGGCAGCATCAACAGCTGCAACTGAAAACTATGCCACCGGGCATGCTTCTCCAGCCGCCGCCAAGATTTTGGCCGAAAAGGGAATCCCTGCGGCGACTGTAGCCGGAACGGGCAAGGATGGACGCGTAACCAAAGAGGATGCGCTAGGAGCTTCAACCCCAGCAGCAGCCCCGGCACCTTCTGCTACTCCATCTGTAGCAGCGACAAGTCAAGCAGTAGCACCTACTGGTTCTAGTGTTAGAGGCCAGCGCCGCGAGAAAATGTCTTCCTTGCGCAAGACCGTTTCTAGACGATTGGTCGCTGTAAAAAATGAAACAGCCATGTTGACCACCTTCAATGAGGTCAACATGAAGCCCATCATGGATCTACGTGCTAAATTCAAGGACCAATTCAAGGAAAAGCATGGGGTAGGGCTAGGATTTATGTCCTTCTTCACCAAGGCAGTGTGTGTGGCCTTGCAGGAATGGCCTGCGGTCAATGCACAAATCGATGGCAATGAACTTGTTTTCAACGATTTCTGTGATATTTCTGTGGCAGTATCTGCACCCAAAGGATTGGTGGTACCGGTAATCCGAAATGCCGAGAACCTTTCTTTTGATCAAATTGAAAAGGAGATTGTGCGTCTTGCTGGCAAAGCGCGAGACAACAAGCTTTCCATCGAAGAGATGACAGGTGGAACCTTTACCATCACCAACGGCGGGGTATTTGGATCCATGATGTCGACTCCGATCATCAATGCGCCACAATCGGCTATTTTGGGAATGCACAACATTGTGGAGCGTCCCATTGCTGAAAACGGGCAAGTAGTCATTCGCCCCATGATGTATTTGGCCTTGTCCTACGATCACCGTATCATCGATGGGCGTGAATCTGTGAGCTTCCTTGTTCGCGTAAAGCAATTGCTCGAAGACCCGACGAGATTGATGTTTGGTGTTTAGAGTACAAAGTACTAAGCACCAAGTACAATATCCTTTGTACCAAGCATTCCGTTAGAATTCTGAAAAAGAAAGATTTTTTAAACTAAATAGACAAAAATGCACCGTTACAAGGATTTGACTGTATGGCAAAAGGCCATGCAATTAGTAGTGGAAATTTATAAGATTACCGAAAAATTCCCGTTGAAGGAGCGGTATGGATTGATCACACAAATGAATCGATGTGCAATTTCCATTCCTTCTACAATTGCGGAAGGAGCAGGTAGAAATACCAACAAGGATTTTGATCATTTCTTGGCCATTTCTCTAGGTTCCTCTTTCGAATTAGGTTCCCAGTTGGGTTTATCCAATCGGCTTGGATATATGGAATTAGAAGTAGTCGAAAAAATGGAAGTTGAGTTAACGCATATTCAAAATATGATCGTAAAACTCAAAAAAAATTTAAATAGCTAACCCATATGTACTTGGTACTTGCCTGCCTACCGCAGGCAGGGTACCTAGTACATAGTACAACGACAAAAAAATGTACGACGTTATCGTAATCGGATCAGGCCCTGGGGGCTATGTAGCTGCCATTCGCGCTGCGCAGCTAGGCATGAAAACTGCCCTGGTTGAAAAATATGCTACTCTTGGGGGTACCTGCTTGAATGTGGGTTGCATTCCATCCAAGGCCTTGTTGGATTCCTCAGAGCATTACCACAATGCGGCACATACCTTCAGCACCCACGGCATCTCGCTGAAGGGCTTGTCGGTCAACCTTCCTCAAATGATTGCCCGTAAGGATGAGGTAGTCACCCAAAATGTGGATGGTATCCAGTTTTTGATGAAGAAAAATAAGGTGGATGTGCACCAAGGCCTGGGCTCATTCCTGGATGCACATACCATCAAGGTAACGAAAGCTGATGGTTCAGCTACGGACATTCAAGGGAAAAATATCATCTTGGCCACGGGCTCTAAGCCTGCTAGCTTACCCTTTATCAACTTGGACAAGAAGCGAATCATCACCTCCACAGAGGCCCTAAAGATGAAAGAAATTCCAAAGCATCTGATCGTCATTGGCGGGGGTGTGATCGGGATGGAATTGGGCTCTGTGTATGCTCGTCTGGGTGCCAAGGTATCTGTGGTAGAATACATGGATTCCATCATCCCTACTATGGACAAAACTTTGGGTAAAGAGCTGCAAAAGTCCCTGAAGAAGCTAGGCTTTGAGTTTTACCTTCAACACAAGGTAACTGGTGTAGAAAACCTAGGTAAAGAAGCTGTGGTCAAAGCTGAAACGAGCAAGGGGGAAACTGTGGAGATCAAAGGAGATTACGTACTTGTGTCCATCGGACGAAAACCCTACACCGAAGGGCTCAATGCCGAGGCTGCCGGGGTACGACTCACTGAACGAGGTCAAATTCAAGTGAATGACCACTTGCAAACTTCTGTACCACATATTTATGCCATCGGTGATGTGGTCAAAGGAGCCATGCTGGCCCACAAGGCCGAGGAGGAAGGGGTATTTGTAGCAGAGACGATTGCTGGCCAAAAGCCACATATCAACTACCTTTTGATCCCTGGTGTCGTGTATACTTGGCCTGAAGTAGCGGCTGTGGGTTACACCGAAGAGCAATTGAAGGAGCAGGGCAGAGCTTACAAGGTAGGGAAGTTTCCTTTCCTCGCCTCTGGTAGAGCTCGTGCCTCTATGGATACGGATGGACTCGTGAAGGTACTTGCGGATGCAACCACTGACGAGATCCTTGGGGTACACATGATTGGTCCACGCACAGCTGATATGATAGCCGAAGCAGTCGTAGCTATGGAGTTTCGTGCTTCAGCAGAAGATATCGCTCGGATGTCTCATGCACACCCTACCTATACGGAGGTATTCAAGGAAGCCTGTTTGGCGGCTACAGCCAACCGCGCTTTGCATATTTAAGCGCTTGAAGTACTTTCAAAAAGCCATTTTCCCTCAAGAAGATGGCTTTTTCTTTTCTTAAAAATTGACTTAATTTCTTAATGAAGTTGAAAATAGCAATCCTGGGTGCTGGGAATTTGGCCTGGAACTTGGCTCCTGCATTGGAAGATGCGGGACACGAACTTACGGAAGTGTATGCTCGTGATATTCGAAAAGCAAAAGAAATCACTGAACGCGTGTACCAAGCGGTTCCAACAGATGAGTTGGATTTTTCAAACAGCAAGGCAGAGCTATTTATTCTTGCCATCAAGGATGATGCACTCGCAGAGGTGGCAGATCAAGTGATTTTACCTGAGGGAAGTATCCTGGTACATACCTCGGGCGCGATGCCCATGGAAGTATTGGCCCATAGTTCGGCCAGTTACATTGGTGTATTTTATCCCTTGCAATCCTTTAGCAAAGGGAGGAAAGTCGATTTTGAAGAGGTTCCCTTTCTTCTAGAGGCTGAGGATGAAGGTACCTTGCAGCGCCTTAAAAAAGTTGCCAAAAGTATTTCGCCTCTTGTATATACGCTTCGGCAAAAGGAAAGGGAGGCGGTGCATGTGGCGGCTGTTTTTGCGAGCAATTTTACCAATCATATGCTGCGAATTGCCGAAGAAATTCTCCATCGACAGGGACTTGATCGAGAAATTTTGAAGCCCTTGATTATTGAATCGATATCCAAAAGTTTACAGCTTGGTGCCAAGAAGGCACAAACGGGACCCGCTATTCGGGAGGATTACGATACTCTGGAAGCCCATCATCGTTTTTTGGGGTACAACGAGCAGCTGGCGGAAATTTACCGTCTCATTTCCCAGGACATCATCGATAGTTGATTACTTCTTGGAGAGTCGCTGATCGAGTTCCAGCAGCGTGTGCAGGAGTACATTGGCTCCTTTGGCGATGGCTTCTGGACTGGAGTATTCTTCCGGAGCATGACTAATGCCATCCTTGCTGGGAATAAAAATCATCCCCATGGGTGCAATTCGGGCCATTTCTTGCGCGTCATGTCCTGCTCCACTAGGGAGATTTTTGGTGGTATATCCCAATTTTTTGGCCTGCGCATCGATCACTTCCCGGATTATGGGGTCTGCTAATGCAGGCTTGCTAGCTACCTCAATGTGTTTGATCTCCAAGGTGGTCCCACTTTCCAAGGCTAGTTGTTTGGCGATACCTTCCAATTCTGCATAAAGTTTCCAAATTTTTTCAGAAGACAGATCTCGGATTTCTAAGTTGAGTTTCACTTCTCCCGGAATCACATTTCCTGCACCAGGAAAGGCCTGAATTTTCCCTACAGTGCCTACTTGACGGCCCACATCTCTTGTAATGACTTCATTTACTGCCAACGTAAATCGTGCTGCGGGGAGCATGGGATCTTTACGCGCATGCATGGGGGTGGTGCCCGCATGATTGGCTATGCCTTTGAAGGTAAATTCCCACCATTCGATGGCGACAATCCCCTCCACAACCCCGATGTCCAAATTTTCTGTATCTAGATTACCCCCCTGTTCAATGTGTAGTTCAAGAAAGGCTGCGATCGATCCTTTGGGGCGAGCTAAACTGGCAATTTGGTTTGGGTCTCCTCCAAGCAGCTGAATTCCTTCCGCATGGGTTACTCCTGAAGTACTTCGCCCTTGGAGGGCTTGAGTACTTAGTCCTCCGACAAGAGCTCTACTGCCAATGACTCCACCCTCTTCATTGGTAAAGATGATGACCTCCAGAGGATGTTCTGTGTGCACACCAGCCTCTTGCAGTGTTCTGACCACTTCAATGGCTCCCATTACCCCCACCGGGCCATCGTAATCCCCACCATTGGGGACCTCATCTATGTGGGAACCAAGGCTGATAGGTTTTAGGTCTGGGTTTTTACCTGTTTTTCGCCCGATAATGTTGCCTGCGAAGTCGACAGAAACCTCTAGACCAGCTGCACGAAGTAGCTCCTTGACATAAGGTCTTGCAGCAAGGTCATGAGTGGAGTAGGCCACCCGATCGGACCCTCCCTTTTCATTTTTACCATAGGTAGCCAGGGTGCTGAGCGATTGTTGGAGTCGCTCGGAATTCACTTGAAGACTTTGGCCCAAGGAGCTACTTAGGCAAGCAATCAAAAGTATTGGAGTAAGTAGAAGGTATTTCATTCAGAAGAAGAAGAGGAAGAAAGCGAATAGAAATATGCAAAAAAAAGTCCTTCGAGCGAAGGACTTTCCATTTATTTGAGCCAAGCTAGGCTGACTTCTTCGGGGGCTTTGATTCGATCGGCT
>JBANGF010000023.1:0-8869 GCA_037975655.1 Bacteroidota bacterium
GGCATGGCCTTTCAGACCATGCCCTACTTATTTCAACAGTGGGGACCCTTGATTAGAGCTTTTGCTGGCGTCTGCTGGTTTGTGCTAATATTCTTTGCAGGTATTACTTCTTCCCTAGCCATGGGTACCCCTTGGATGGGCTTTATGCAGGATGAGTTTGGTTGGGGAAAGGTAAAAGGTGCCGTTTCCTTTGGATTAATTTCTTTGGCAATGGGACTTCCTACCGTCCTATTCTACCAGTACGGATACTTTGACGAATACGATTATTGGGGAGGCACAGTCAGCCTAGTAATTTTTGCTTTGCTAGAGACCATCCTATTCACCTACATTTTCGGTATGAAAAAAGGATGGGAAGAAATCACCCGAGGTGCTGATATCCGCATTCCATCGTTCTACAAATATATCATGACCTACATCACACCCGTTTTACTAAGCATTGTTTTCTTAGGTGCTTTGATTACTCCTGCAGGTAACGATTGGGTAGCGGCCTTCAGTAACCTGTTTTCTGGGGAAGGATGGGCACTAGATCCAAGTTCATTGATTGCAAAAATCACTTTTGCTGATTTAGAAGCGCAAATTCTTGCCAACCCAGAGAATGTTGCGGCTTTGGAGGAAAAAATGATGTATTCAGGCTGGGCCAGAATCCAACTGCTTCTTTTATTCCTAGGTATTTGTGGCATCGTATGGTACTCCACTGTTAAACGCAAACAATCAATCCAATGAACACATCCGCGCTAATTCTATCGCTCATAGCACAAGGACTAATCCTATCCGTTACGCTATATTGCTTCTATTTGGTATTGAAAAAGCCGAATACGGAAGAAAAGTAATTTGGGTATTCCGATCCTTATTCCAAAAAGCTCGACGATGTCGAGCTTTTTTTTGCGCTAACCAATCTACTTTTTACAAAAAAAATGTATTATTTGTTGTTTTTGAACAGTGTTCATTTATTTTTGGGTATTCAAATTAACCCATGGGTATCGCTGAACGAAAAGAACGAGATAAGGAGGAATTACGCGAGCGCATTTTAGTTGCTGCCAAGACCCTTTTCCTTGAAAAAGGAGTGGAAAAAACCTCTATTCGAAACATTGCCGACTTGATTGAATACAGTCCTGGCAGCATCTACCACTATTTCAAGGACAAGAACGAGATCTTCCATGCCCTACATCAGGGAGGCTTTCAGCAATTGATGAGCCGAATGGAAGTTCTTGCGTCGGTATCCAATCCGATGGAAAGGCTAAAAGGTATGGGTTCTATTTATGTACAGTTCGCATTGGAAAATCCAGACATGTATGACTTGATGTTTATCAAAGATGCCCCCATCCTTCATGTTTCTAATTCAAACGAAGAGCAATGGAAAGAAGGCTTTGGAACCTTCAATTTCCTAAGAACTACCATCCAAGAGTGTATCCAAACAGGACATTTCCGTGGACATGAGGAAGAAGCACTTTCCTTCCTAGTCTGGTCTACCGTACATGGAATGGTTTCCTTACGCATTCGCCGACGCTGCGAGGTCGTATTGGCTCAGCGCCAAGACACCATCGTCAAGGACGGATTACATGAATTTTTCAGCATTCTCGATAGACTTTCCTCATGAAAATCAAAGACGCTACTACACAAATGAATCGGCCAATTCGCGCAGCAATCCTAGGGTTTTTCCTTTACCTAGTCTTCCTAGTAACTCCTACAAAGGCACAGAAGGTTTTGGATATCTACATCAAAGAAGGCTTGGCCAATAACCTTGTGCTTCAGGATAAAAATGCTAGTCTGGAGCAAAGCTTATTGGCTCTAAAAGATGCAAAAAGCTTTTTTTTGCCTACGATGGACTTTGGAGCAAGTTACACCTTGGCTGAAGGTGGACGAACCATCGCATTTCCAGTCGGAGACTTGCTCAATCCTGTTTATTCCACCTTAAATAAGCTCACGGCTTCCAACAAATTTCCCCAAATCGAAAACGTCTCGGAACAGTTACTTCCTGACAATTTTTACGACACGCGCTTTCGTACAACTCTTCCCCTACTCAATACGGATATGATTTACCAACAGCAAATCCGAAAAGAACAGGTCAATTGGACCAGCTACCAAGTTGAAATCTACCGTGCCACACTCATTCAGGACATTCGAGTAGCCTACTTCAATTTCTGCGCTGCACATAGCTCTATTGCTATCTTAAAAAACACCTTACAACTCGTCGAACAAAACCTAAAAGACACCCGATCCCTCGTTGAAAATGGAAAAAGGCTTCCAGCGGCAGTGTTGCGCGCAGAAAGCGAACTCGAACAAGTAAAATCCTTAGTAATTGAAGCGGAACTAAAAACAAGTAACGCCGCACAATACTTGAATTTTTTGGTCAATAGACCACTGGATCAGGAGGTTCCTTTCGAAGAGATGCACCTCGACATGAGTAGATTGGATCAATTACTTCTCGAAGACCTTCACCCAAAAAATCCCGAACTGCGGGCTATGCAAAGCATGGAGACGATCCAAGAAACAGTGCTCAAATCAGGAAAAAACTATTGGATCCCCAAACTTTCCACCTATGCAGACCTTGGTTCACAGGGCTTTGATTGGAACTTTGATTCCCAATCCAGGTACCTCATGTGGGGATTAAACTTCAGTATGCCGGTATTTCAAGGAGGAAGAAATCAAAACCAAATCCAACGGAATGTCATCGGCTTGCAAGCTGTCCAACGGCAAAAAGAATTGGTGAACCAGAAACTTAACCTAGGCCTTCAAACTCAGCGAAATGAGGTAAAAACCCTACTAGCTGCGCTCCAATCTTCGGAAAAGAAACTCGTATCGGCCTCCGCCTACCTCAAACTCGTAGACAAAGCCTTCAAGGATGGAAGCCAATCTTTACTTGAATACATAGATGCAAGAAACCAATACACCCAAGCTGCCCTTCAAAAAAATATCAGTGCTTACAAGCTACAGATGGCCTTGGCACAGCTTGAACGTCAACTCTTTACTGAAACCAACTAAGCCATGAAAAAGCGCTATTCACTTTTACCAGTTATTTTAATCTTTTTTCTTTTAGGATGCAGCAGCAGTACACCTAGTGATACGAACATCCCACAAACAGGTGAGGCCATTCCAGTCAGCCTTTTTCCGCTCCAATCTTCCAATTTGGCTGCAACAGTGACTGCAAGTGGTACTTTCAGTACCAAGGACGAAACACTCCTATCCTTTAAACTAGGAGGAATTGTAGCCAAAGTACTTGTGGAGGAAGGCGATGCTGTAAAATCTGGGCAAATCGTAGCAAGTCTTGATTTGACAGAGATTCAAGCTGGCGTTCGTCAATCCAAACTCGCCTACGAAAAAGCGCTTCGAGACCATCAGCGTGCAACACGTCTCTATTCGGACTCTGTGGCTACACTTGAGCAGTTTGAAAATTCAAAAACAGCGTTAGACATCGCTGAACAGCAGTTGAGTTCGGCCAACTTCAACTTGGCCCAATCCCAAATCCGTGCAACAAAAAATGGATTTGTACTCAAAAAGTTTGTGAATCCAGGTCAGTTGGTTGCCTCAGGAACTCCCATTCTACAAATTAATGGCGCTGCTTCAGGTGCTTGGATTTTAAGGATAACCGTGAGTGATCAGCAATGGGGTGCTATTCGGATTGGTGACCAAGCGGAGATCAACACCGCGGCATCAGCTGCTTGGATACCTGCCAAAGTAACCCAAAAAAGTCAATCCGCGGACCCGATTACGGGTACTTATTGGGTAGAATTAAGTCCTGAATCAGTCAAAGAAGTTTCCTTGGCGTCTGGAATGTTTGGAAAAGCTCGAATCCAGCCTTCCCAAACTGTACAAGGCTGGGAAGTTCCTTTTGAATCCGTCCTGGATGCCAATGGGGACAGCGGCTATGTTTTTGTTGATGATGGCCAAAAAGCGAAAAAAATAAAAGTACAATTGGGTAAAATCACACCAACATCTATTCAGGTGCTCACTGGATTGGAAAATTACAAGAGCCTCATTGTATCAGGAAGTGCCTACTTATCGGATGGTTCCACTATTCAAGTTAAGAACTGATGAAAATCTCTGACTTCGCGGTAAAAAATTACCAGTTTACCCTCGTCATATTTCTCATGACGGTGGTATTGGGATTGACTACCTTTTTGAACATGCCGAGGAGTGAAGACCCGGTAATCAACTCGCCCAATTTTCCCATAGTAGTCATTTATCCAGGTGCAAGCCCCGAGGATTTGGAAGAATTGGTCGTGGATCCCTTGGAAAAAACAATCTATGCACTCGAAAATATCAAGCGCATTGAAACTGAGATCAAAGACGGTGCAGCTATTCTTTTAGTAGAATACAATTACAACGAGGATGTAGATGAAAAATACCAAGAACTCGTACGTGAAGTCAACACCCTTCGACCCCAATTGCCAGCGGAAATTTTTTCGATCGAAGTAAAGAAGGTTCGACCTTCCGATGTCAATATTCTCCAAATCGCATTAGTGAGTGAAAATGCCTCCCGAGAATCGCTTAAAACCGAAGCTGATCGCCTCCAGAAAGACCTGGAGAGCATCACGGAATTGAAAAATGTCAAAATACATGGACTCCCCTCCCAACTGGTCAAGATCGAATTACAACTGGATAAAATAGCAACACTAAACATCCCTCTGGCTGCGCTAATCGGTAGTATCAAAAGTGAATTGAGTAATATTCCTGGAGGTCAGGTAGATGCAGGTAATAAAACCTTCAATGTAAAAACGAGCGGGAATTACAGTTCAGCCGATGAAATCGCCGAGACCGTGGTTTATTCCTTACAGGGAAAAAACATCCTGTTGAAAGATGTAGCTACGATTCGCGATGACTTTGAGGACACCAAGCACATCACGCGACTCAATGGCTACCGCTCTATCTTTGTGACTGCAGCCTTAAAAGAAGGTACCAACATTTCCAAAGTACAAGAAAAATACATTCCCTTACTCGCTTCAAGCACCGAAAAGTTGCCTGACAATATCGATTTAATCGTTGCTTTTGATCAAGCTAACTATGTCAATAGGCGATTGGGTGGATTGGGAATGGATTTTTTGATCGCCATTGCCTTGGTTTTTGTGACCTTACTTCCCTTGGGCAACCGTGCCTCTATTATCGTCATGGTTTCCATTCCCTTATCCCTTGCCATCGGATTGATTTTATTGAATGCGCTGGGATATGGACTCAACCAACTTAGCATCGTCGGTTTGGTAGTAGCCTTGGGCCTACTGGTAGACGACAGCATCGTCGTCGTGGAAAACATCGAACGGTGGATTCGAGATGGGTTTAGTAAGAAAGAAGCAGCATTGAAGGCCACCCAACAGATTTCGATCTCTGTAGTCGGATGTACGGTTACTTTAATTATCGCCTTCCTTCCCCTAGTATTCTTGCCAGAAAGTTCGGGGGATTTTGTAAGAAGCCTACCGATGTCAGTCATTACAAGCGTACTTGCCTCACTGGTGGTATCCCTGACCATCATTCCTTTCCTTTCCACCTGGCTGTTAAAAAACAAGAAGGAAGGTCATTCCAATAAAATTTACGACCTGTTCCAGAAAGGCATCCATGTCAGTTATACTCCGCTTCTTGAAAAAGCATTAAAAAAGCCTGTGGCTACGCTCGTTATTGCTGGTGCAATCTTCTTTGGCTCCCTTGGTTTATTTCCTGTAATCGGATTTAGCCTCTTCCCTTCTTCGGAAAAACCACAGTTTCTTGTCAATATCACCACACCTCTGCAATCCAATTTGAGTAATACGGATACCCTTGTGCGGCAAGTGGAACAAGAAGTGTCCAAAATTCCTGAGTTGAAAAATTTTGCAACCAACGTAGGAAAAGGAAATCCCCGCATCTATTACAACGAAATTCCTGAAAACGAGCGCAGCGATTATGGGCAATTGTTTGTTCAACTGGAACCCGAAACTTCAGCTCCGCGGAAAATAGAGATTATCCAAACCCTCCAAACGAGTTTTGCAAAAGTGGTAGGCGCAAAAGTTGAGGTCAAAAATTTTGAACAAGGGCCACCAGTTACTGCCCCCATTGAAATCAGATTGGTAGGAGAAAACCTAGATACCCTCCGAAGTTTGGCTGGAAAAGTGGAGCAAGTACTCAAGCAAACTCCTGGCACTATCTATGTCAATAACCCAGTAGCCAACTTAAAGACTGATATCCGGGTAGCCATTCAAAAAGATAAGGCCCGACAATTGGGTATAGCTACATCAGACGTGGATCAAACTGTACGACTAGCCTTGGCTGGACTAAACTTGGGATCGTTTACAGATCCCCAAGGCAATGAACGTTCGATTTTACTCACTACCCCAAAAGGGGATCGAGCAACCTTAGAAACTTTCGACCCCATTTACATTTACAACAATCAAGGCAAGGGCATTCCACTTTCCCAAATTGCAGACCTCCAATTTGAAAGCAGCATCTTGACCATTGACCATTATAATAAAAATAGATCTGTTTCTGTCTCCTCCTTTGTAGATGCCAATTACCTAACAGATCGAGTTCTAGGAGAAGCGATGACCAAACTAGATCAAATTCCCTTACCTGAAGGGTATCGTTTGACATTAGGAGGTGAATATGAAACCAAACAAGAATCCTTTGCAGGATTCAATAACATTATTATCATCACTGTCTTCCTTTTCATTGCAGTTTTGATTTTACTTTTCCGAACCTTCAAAAGCACGATCATTGTCCTTTCGGTGATTCCTTTGGGGATGGTGGGTGCCTTGATTGCACTCTGGATTACAGGCAATTCCCTTTCCTTTGTCGCCATCATTGGGCTCATTGCCTTGGCAGGGATTGAAGTGAAGACCTCCATACTTTTGGTGGATTTCACCAACCAGCTGCGAAAAGAAGGAGTAGATCTCGATACCGCGATTCAAAAATCGGGTGAAATTCGCTTCCTACCCATCGTGTTGACTACCATCACAGCAATAGGTGGCTTGATCCCTGTGGCTTTGAGTACCAATCCGCTCATTTCTCCACTTGCGATTGTACTTATTGGAGGATTGATCAGTTCTACAATTTTATCTAGAATCGTTACCCCGGTTCTTTACAAACTATTGCCACCAAGAGTTTAACTGATTGAAATGGCTAACTGATTTTCTTAAAAAATCGAAAACAATAGACTCCTTCAAATTAATTCAATTCCTTTTTCTATATTTCTTTCCAATTCAATTCCTTAACCAATAGAACCATGAAACTAATCACTACCATTTTGTGCGGTTTTGCACTTTTCCTAATTTCTTTCACCACCCAAGCACAAACAACCGACTACTTTGTAGGCGATTGGGATGTAACGATCAAAGACACCCCAATGGGAACCATCACCGTAATGCTCACACTCGAGCGTGTGGATGGTAAGTTGGTCGGAAAGTTTGTGGATTCATCAGGAAATGAAACCAAGATGAATGACATTACGGAGTCAGAAAACAGCCTTACACTAAACTTCACCTCTGAATATGGTGATCTGTACTTGGCTCTTCAGCGTGAAGACGATGAAAATGTCAGTGGATCCCTGATGGATTCCTTCGCAGTCGAAGGAAAACGAGTAATCAAGTAAAAAAAGAGAAGGCGGGACATCCCGCCTTCTCTTTTTTTACTTGATTATCCAAAATTCATTTTTTTTTATCCAAGACGCCTTAAACCCACTTTTTGAGTTGCGCATAAACGAGGTGCAATGGAAAGCCCATCACCGTAAAATACGATCCCGTAATACTACTTACCCCAATAAATCCTATCCATTCTTGAATTCCATAAGAACCTGCTTTATCGAATGGTTGATATTTTTTGAGGTAATGCCTAATTTCCTCTTCTTCCAAAAATCGAAAAGTCACCTGGGCTTCATCTTCCAAAGTGATGGAGGTTTTGCGATCTTTAATTGTCACCGCTGTCATCACGGTATGAGTAGCACCTGAAAGGCTTTTCAGCATCTCAAAGGCTTCCTGTTCATCCGCTGGTTTTCCAAGCACCTTCTCATGATCAATTACTACCGTATCCGCTGTGATGAGCAGGTCATTTTCTTGAAGTTCCCCAGGAAATGCATCTGCCTTCAGTTTGGAAAGGTAAGCAGCTGCATACTGCGCCGGAAGATCCGCAGGAATAGTCTCATCAACCGGATGTACACGAACTTCAAAATCAAGTTCCAATCCGCGAAGAAGCTCTTGTCTCCTTGGAGAATTCGATCCCAAAATAATTTTTTTAGAGTCTAGATTCCTTAAAAAACTGGTCATAGTCGTAGTTAAATTCTTCTTGATTCACAGTAGCAAAAAGCATCCCCCCAAGCGCTTTGGGGTAGAAATAGATGGATTTTTGAGGCATTACCTGCCCTGAGTTACACACCTCGATCACTTGACTCAAGTCAATTTCTCGGGTGATGATGGCAAACTTGGCATTTTTGGATTGCACCTCTTGGACACATCTGGAAAAATTTCGTTCAAAAGCTAAGTCAGGAGTAGTCCGCTGTTCGATTGGCGAAAGTCCAAGTAATTTATCAAAAACCACGTCATGCAATAAGACTAAATCCAATTGACGAAGCACTTCAGGTAAAGCCTGGGCTACCTGATCAAACTTCTCTTGTCGAAACTTGATCACAAAGGCCGCATCTTCACATACCAAACCAAAAGAATGCTTTCGTTGAAAAGAGTAAGTAGCCAGTTCGGCAGCATCTCCCATCGGTCGAATTTCAAACCAGACTTCCAAGGCTGCAAAGAATGCTTCTTTCTCAAATTCTTTCCCGTAGAAAAGCCGATGTGTTGGGAGAATCTCCAAGTGGTTGCCCACCACATTGGTCAAATACATCAAATGGTAGTCTGCAGCCTTCCATGGGGATGATACCTGCACGGCTTCCTGCTCTTTCCGGTATTCAATGGCTGCTTCAAGT
>JBANGF010000038.1:0-2728 GCA_037975655.1 Bacteroidota bacterium
CGCCGATATTGTTAACGGCCCACCGTCCACTGACAACAGCCGAGTCGTTGTTGGGATGGGTTTAGGATGTGATTTTAATACGTTTTTAGTAACAGACTGCAGTTGACTGTGGTCTGTCGACCGTCAACTGTTGACTTAATTATGTCAACGGATTATCAACTGCCAAAAAAGAAATCAACTTCTCCACAAGTAAGGGAAAAGCAAGTAGGAGGTTGCGGTAACCAAGACATTAATAGCCAAAAGGCTAAGTAATTTATCTGCGCTGACACTCCAATCTAGCCCATCTAGTGCGTTTTTGGAGATACGAATGGCCATCAGCAGGATGGGGATGATCACAGGAAAACTCAAGATTGCCATCAAAGTAGCATTGTTGCCGGCCTTGGAAGCAATGCCTGAGACCATGGTAAGGCTGGCCGAAAAGCCCATGGCCCCCAATACCAAATTGATCAAAAACAAGCCCTGATCCTGAACCGGATTCCCCAAAATCACCGAAAACACACCATAACCCAGTAGGGCTAAAATGAGCGTAAGCCCGGTATTGTACAATATTTTGGAAAGTATGATTGACTCGGGAGATGCAATCATGTAGTAATACAACTGCCGTCCTTGCTGCTCTTGCACAAAACTTTTGGCTACCGCATTGACAGAAGAGAAGAGTAAAATAATCCAAAAAAGGGCATTCCAAGTAGGAATGGAAAGATTCCCCATCTTCGCACCTACACTGAGGTAGGTGATGAAAACAGCCGAAACCACGTAAAGCAGGATCCCATTGAGGGCATATTTTTGCCTCCATTCTAGGGTCAACTCTTTACGAATCAATACGGAGATTTCTTTCCACATGCCACAAAGGTAGAAAAATCCCATTTCCAAAACCGATCTCCAAGAAAAGGAAGGGTTTGGGGTAGGGTTAGAATTTTAGAAGAACGAGGGTAATTTTCAAAAGAGTCAAAGAGGCCCAACAAAAAGGCTACCTTTGTGCCATGTCCTTACGCGTCAAAAACGAGGCTGAAATCCTAGCTAAACTAGGCATCACGCAGCTCAATCCCATGCAGCTTGCCACCAAGGAGGCGCTCGCAAATCAAGAAAATCTGGTTCTTCTTTCTCCCACAGGTACGGGAAAAACGCTCGCTTTTCTATTGCCTGTAGTACTTCAGGTGGATCCAAACTGTGATGAGATTCAAGTAGTCATCATCGTTCCCTCTCGGGAACTAGCTATCCAAATTGAGCAAGTGATGCGACAGATGGGAACGGGATTGAAAGTCAATGCGGTCTATGGTGGCCGAGCGGGGTCCAAGGATAGAATGGAAATCAAGCATCGACCAGCGGTCCTTGTGGGGACGCCAGGCCGGGTAGCAGATCACCTCCGAAGGGAAGCTTTTGATACCGCCTTTATTCAAACTTTGATTTTGGATGAATTCGACAAATCGCTTGAGATCGGATTTGAAGGAGAAATGCGCGAGATTATTCAACTCCTTCCTCAGGTACATCGGAAAATCTTAACTTCCGCCACCCAAGGAGTATCTATCCCCAATTTTGTAGGATTAAAATCCCCCCAAATAGTGGACTTTTTGGGTGAGAAAATTAGCCAACTTGAAGTCAAAAAGGTACTGTCCCCAAGCAAGGACAAACTCGAAACTCTGGGACAGCTTCTAGCTCATTTGGGATCGAAAAACGGGATCATTTTTTGCAATTTCAAGGATTCCATCGAACGGGTATCGGATTACCTGAGTGATCAGGGCATTTCCCATGGGGTGTTTTCTGGGGGGATGGAACAAATCGATCGGGAACGAGCACTTATCAAATTTCGAAATGGCACCCACCCTCTGCTCCTAGCCACTGACCTTGCAGCAAGAGGGATTGACGTACCCGAACTGGATTTCATCATCCATTACCATTTACCCCTTCGCGCAGAGGAGTTTATTCACCGCAATGGGCGCACCGCCCGAATGAATAGCCAGGGTACCGCCTACATCTTGCAGTACGAGAAGGAACCGCTTCCAGACTTTGTGGGCAACCCCAAACTAGAAAAGCTTCAGCCGGCAGTAATTCCTGCACCCTCCTCTTGGTGCACTTTGCTGATCTCAGGAGGTAGAAAGGATAAAATTTCGAAAGGGGACATTGCTGGTTTGTTTTTTAAACAGGGAGGCTTGCGACCTGAAGAGCTGGGGACCATTGAACTCAAGACGGATTGTGCTTTTGTGGGGGTAAAGGCAGCTGCTGTGGAACAATTACTTTCCAAAGTCAACAACCAAAAGTTGAAGGACAAGAAAGTTCGAATCAGCCTGATTTAAAGCCTCTACTTGAAAGGGAACTAAATACTTGACATTAGAGTGGAATTGAACAAAAAATCCCGCACGGTTCCGTGTGGGATTTTTTGAATTAAGAAATTTCTTGAATTTAGAAGGCCCGTTCTTCCAAGTGGTCCCCAAGCTTTAAGCGAGGTACCCCTTTTTCCATCCAATCAGGTGCAGGGAGACCTTTGAGGTAGTGGTCAAAGAACTCCAGCATACGCACCGAATAGTCTTTTCTGTTTTCCAGTTTGCCAAGCCCATGATTCTCCCCCAGGTACTGCACCAAGATTACTGGCTTTTTCAACCTACGCAAGGCATTGTAAAACTCGATACCTTGGGTAAAGTCTACAGCTCCATCCTTGTCGTTGTGTAGCATCAGGAGCGGAGTTTGTACATTTTTGACGTGGTAAATTGGACTATTGCGTTCGTAAGCTTCC
>JBANGF010000083.1:0-11409 GCA_037975655.1 Bacteroidota bacterium
CATCGCAGAGATTTCGGTGTAGGCATTGATCCTCCACCAGAACCAACGAAGAATAAAGATCAAGCCCGTACCTGCTCCGATTTGAAGTAAAATCTGAAAGGCAGACAAGGCGGATGAAAGCGCCAAGGCCAAAATAGCAGATAAAATCATCAATACTACAGTAGAAATTCTCCCCACTGCTACCAACTCCTTGTCACTTGCCTCAGGCTTGACAAAGCGCAGGTAAAAATCATTTACCACATAACTCGAGCCCCAGTTGAGGTGGGTAGAAAGAGTCGACATCACCGCTGCGATCAAAGAAGCCAGGACGATGCCAATCATTCCAGTGGGTAGGAACGTAAGCATGGCGGGGTAGGCCAAATCATCCCCCAACTTATCTGCAGGGATATTTGGAAAGGCCACCTGCAAATCCGCGATAGAAGGAAAGACTACCAAAGAACCTAGCGCCACAATAATCCAAGGCCAAGGTCTCAAGGCATAATGGGCAATATTAAAGAATAGCGTTGCCCCAATCGCATTTTTTTCATCCTTGGCAGACAGCATTCGCTGGGCAATGTACCCTCCTCCTCCAGGCTCCGCACCTGGATACCAAGTAGCCCACCATTGGATGGCAATTGGCATGATAAAGAGCGGGATGTAGATGTTTGGGTCGGAAAAATCTGGAACAAAGTCCAACTTGGTCGCTACCACCTCATGGCTGAGTAGCTGCTGCAGCGAACCGATTTCAGGCAGTTCCAACACGTAATAAGCTGCCCCAAAGGAGCCAACCATAGCAATGAAAAACTGGAAAAAGTCGGTCAACAATACTCCTTTCAATCCTCCAAAAGAGGAATAGACCACCGTTACGATGGAAGCGATGAGTAAGGTTTGTACAGGAGACAAACCAAGCATGACCCCTCCAATCTTAATTGCAGCCAAAGAGACCGTCGCCATGATGACTACATTAAAAAACACCCCAAGGTAAATGGCCCGGAAAGCGCGCAAAAATGCGGCCCCTTTACCTGAATAACGCATTTCATAGAACTCCAAATCCGTAGTGGCCTCGGATCTTCTCCACAACTTGGCATACACAAATACGGTGAGCATACCTGTAAGCAAAAAGGCCCACCAGGCCCAGTTGCCGGCTACCCCATTTTTTCGAACAATATCAGTAACTAAGTTGGGCGTGTCAGCCGAAAAGGTGGTCGCCACCATGGAGACCCCCAAAAGCCACCAGGGCATATTCCTTCCCGATAAAAAGAACTCCTTGGCCGAACTACCAGCTGTTTTGGCAGAGGCTAGACCGATCCCCAAGGAAATAACAAAGAAGGCTGCAATGATGCCCCAATCTAAAGCGGTTACATTCATGGAATTTTGGGTTAATTGAACTGACAATAAACAAAAATAATTGGTGAAGAACATGGGGCTTTTTTAATTTTTTCTTGATACCTGTTCTCAAAAATGCTTTCATTTTTTTCAAATCTATCTGCCACCTATCGATTGCTTCATTTCTTTCCTATTTTCGTCCCATGTTTGATGCGCTCACCACCGCCTTGAGGCAGGCCTACCCCCAGTTTACGGATGCTCCCTTGACTCTTTCCCCTTTTGGTGAAGGCTTAATCCACGAAACCCTTTTGGTCCAACAAGGGGATACCAAATGGATACTCCAGGGCTTCAACGCATCCGTATTCCGTTTTCCAGAACGTATCGCACACAACCTCGACCTCCTTTACAAACACCTCCAACAATTCCCGCTTCCCTTCGAACTTCCCCTTCCTTTACTTACACGAGAAGGCAAAGGACTCACAAGCATCGAAGGAAAGCAGTACCGCCTCTTTGACTTTGTTCAAGGAACTACATTACAACAAGTACAGCAACCCGCCCAAGCCAGAATTGCCGCTCAGGCTTACGGGAAGTTCGCCGCCTGGGCGTGCCCACTCCCAGCAGCTGAATTTGAAGAGACCATTCCCAACTTTCACCGCTTAGACTTGCGCTTTGCGCGATTGAAGGTGGTAGCAAAAGCCCAGGCGTCTCTGCCTGAAGAGGAACAAGGCCTCCTGGAAGGCTATCTGGCGCAGCAGCCATTGATCGATTACTACCTGGAACAGCTTTCGAAAATACCCCTTCGGGTAATGCACAACGACACGAAAATCAATAACCTGATTTTTGCCCCTACACTTGAAAAGGTAGAGGCTTTAGTGGATTTGGATACGCTGATGGGAGGCTACCTAATGTATGATTTTGGAGATTTGGTTCGGACTGTAGCCTGCAGCTTACCCGAAACGAGCACTGAGTGGGACCAGATTCAAGTCCTTCCTGAACTAGTTGAAGAACTTTTAGTGGGTTACTTAAAAGGCTTGGAGGGGACATTTTCTGCTGAGGAAAAGGATTCCCTCTTGTTTGGCGGGGAGATCATGACTTTAATCATGGGGCTACGCTTTTTGACCGACCACTTGGAGGGGAATGTTTACTACCGGGTCACTTACCCCCTTCAAAACCTTCACCGTGCCAAAAACCAGTTGGCATTGCTCCTAAGTCAGCAGACCTACCGCACACGTTTTGCTCAATTCGCTGCACAACTATAGCAGACGAGTAGGAGTAAACCCTTAATTTTTCCTTTCCGACAATTTCCCGCAAAGTCTTGGCAAAATTCAAGGTCCTGCGGTAACTTGCTCTACCCAAAAAAATAAGCCTTGTCTACCATCTTTGATACCCGCATCGAATACCTCAAGGGGGTTGGGCCGCAGAAGGCCGAACTTTTGAATAAGGAATTGGGGATTTTTACCTATGGGGACCTGCTGCAGCACTATCCTTTTCGCTACGAGGACCGCAGCACCTTTTTAAAAATCAAAGACCTCCACGAGGAACTGGAGCATGTCCAAGTGATCGCACGAATCAAAAGCATTGACTTGGTCGGGATGGGCTCCAAAAAGCGATTGGTGGCGGTAGTGGTAGACGATACAGGAGAAATGGAGATGACCTGGTTTAAAGGCATCACCTGGGTTTTGAAGAAATTACCCCTTGGCGCATCTTTTATTTTCCTGGGTAAGCCTGCCCTATTTGGTCGGAAATGGAGCATGGCTCATCCGGAGATGGAGCCGATCACGGCGGCAAATGAAACCCGAAATAAATTTCAGCCTATCTACTCTACTACGGAGAAACTGAGGGCTCGATTTCTAGATTCAAGAGGCCTTTCCCGTATTCTGGAACAATTGCTTCCGCTAGTCTACCCACAGGTGCAAGAAACCTTGTCTCCAGGGATTCTGGATCAGTACCGCCTGATGGGCAAAAAGGAAGCCATCCGGCAAATTCATTTTCCTAGCAGTCCTGAGGGCCTTTCCCAAGCGCGCAAGCGCTTGAAATTTGAGGAGTTCTTTTACCTCCAATTGCGACTTCTTACCCTGAAAGTAACCCGAACGGAAAAATCCCTTGGACAAGTACTCGGATCTACCCAACTGCTAACTGATTTCTACACCCAGCACCTCCCTTTTGAACTGACCAACGCGCAAAAACGGGTGATTCGAGAAATTTTTGGGGACATGCGCTCCGGAAAACAGATGAACCGACTGATTCAGGGCGATGTGGGTAGCGGAAAGACCATGGTGGCCTTTATCAGCATGCTCCTAGCGATTGGTTCAGGAGCACAAACCTGCTTGATGGCCCCCACCGAAATTCTGGCAAACCAGCACTACGAAGGCTTACGGCACTATGCAGATGCTATGGGTCTACAGATTGCCTTGCTAACTGGCTCGACCAAAAAATCCGCTCGTAAAGTCTTACATGAAGCCCTAGAATCTGGAGAATTGACCCTCCTGGTAGGAACCCATGCACTTTTGGAAGAGGTGGTACAGTTCAAAAACCTGGGGCTGGCCATCGTCGATGAGCAACACCGTTTTGGGGTAGCCCAGCGGGCCAAGCTATGGGCCAAAAACGTGCACTACCAACCGCATGTACTCGTCATGACGGCCACCCCTATCCCGCGTACCTTAGCCATGACCCTTTATGGTGATCTGGAGGTCTCGGTGATTGACGAGCTCCCCGCCGGACGCAAGCCCATTCAAACGGTGCATAGATACGACAAGGATCGCCTCAAGGTCTTTGGCTTCATGCAGGAGGAAATCAAAAAAGGCAGGCAAGTGTACATCGTCTATCCCCTGATCGAAGAGTCCCAAACCCTAGACCTCAAAAATCTCATGGACGGCTACGAAAGCATCGCGAGGGCATTTCCGCAAGTTCCACTGAGCATTGTCCATGGGGGCATGAAGGCCGAAGACAAGGATTACGAGATGCAGCGATTTGTGAAGGGGCAAACGAAGATTATGGTGGCCACTACGGTGATTGAGGTAGGAGTCAATGTGCCCAACGCTTCCGTGATGATCATTGAAAATGCAGAGCGATTTGGACTTTCCCAACTGCATCAGCTTCGTGGCAGGGTGGGAAGAGGAGCCGAGCAGAGCTACTGTATCTTGATGAGCAAGTACGAGCTCAGCAGAGATTCTCGCATTCGTTTGGAAACGATGGTGCGCACCAACGATGGCTTTGAAATCGCAGACGTCGACTTGAGACTCCGTGGACCGGGAGACCTAATGGGGACCCAACAGAGTGGCATCACCGACCTTTTAATTGCCGACTTGAGTAAGGATGCTCCCCTGCTGACCTTGGCAAGAGATGCTGCACAGCAAGTGTTGGCGGTGGATCCTACGCTAGAGAATCCAGAACACTTTGCTATTCTTCGTCAGGTACGGCAGCAAAAAAAGACTGCTGTCAACTGGAGCCGAATCAGCTAATTGCCAAACTCCTATTTTTTTCGGATAAAAATACCCCCAATCCGCTTCAATAATTGCTTTTCCTTTTCCCAAAAGAATCGAAACTGCCCAAAAATAAAGCCATAGGCTAGAAGCATAATCTGGTACAATGGCAAGACAAGGAGTAGGTAAAGCAGGGTATTCAATGCCCCCTGACTACCCCCTCGTTCAATACCAAAAAAGGCAAGCAGCGGATTTTTGATTAGCAAGATGGTGGTACCTGTACAGGCAAAAACAAGCAAAACCAAAAGGACTTGGGTCAAACTTTTCAATTGCCATTTGCTTTGAAGGCGCTGCAGAAAACCAAGTTTGGGCTGAATCATTTGTCTAACAAATTACCAGGTAAATACGCCTTCATTGAGGCTTTTAAGCGCCTGAGCCTTGTATTGGGCATCGATTAGGATGGATACATTGTGTTTGCTTCCTCCAAAGGACACCATACGAACTGGAATATCCACCAGCGAATCCATGACCGATTGGATCGCCCCTTTCGTTTCCGCCACCTGATTTCCTACCACGCACACAATCGCCTGATTGGAGTCCACCTCTACGGTACCAAAGCGGCGTAGCTCTTCTACGATTTGCTCTAAATGGCTCAAGTCATCGATAGTCACCGACACTGCCACTTCAGAGGTAGTAATCATGTCGATTGGAGTTTTAAAGGATTCGAATACTTCGAAGATGCGGCGCAAAAATCCGTAGGCCAAAAGCATTCGAGAGGATTTGATTTTGATGGCTGTGATGCCATCCTTGGCAGCAATGGCTTTTACCCCCGTTTCTTCCACCTCTGCCTTGATCAAGGTACCTGCCGCAGTAGGGTCCATGGTATTCAGGAGTCTGACTGGTACATTATGCAATTGGGCAGGCCAAATAGAAGCAGGATGCAGGATTTTGGCACCAAAGTAGGCTAACTCCGCAGCTTCGTCAAAAGACATCTCTGCGATGGGTCGAGTTCGATCCACGACACGAGGATCATTGTTATGCATGCCATCAATGTCAGTCCAAATCTCACAAACTGTTGCCTGTATTGCTGCAGCTATAAGGGAAGCGGTATAGTCACTGCCACCACGCTTTAAGTTGTCTACCTCGTTGCGGTGATTTTTGCAGATGTACCCTTGGGTGATGAAAAGGTGCTGATCGGGATATTGGGCAAGGGTGGTTTTCAAGCGCTCTGAAATTTTTCCCAGCTCCGGCTCGGAATTTTCATCAATACTCATGAAATCCAAAGCTGATAACAACACCGCAGGAATCCCCAATTCTTCGAGGAGCGTATGAAATAGCTTGGTGGAAAGCAGTTCTCCTTGAGCCAGAATGTCTCGTTGAATTGCTTCGTTAAAGGAAATTTTGAGTAGGATATTCAGAAATTCAAAGTGCTCCTTCAGGATCTCCTCTGCCTTGGCTCTGGCGGATGGGCTAGCCAAGAGTTCAGGGTAAAAATTCAGGTAATGCGCATGCAGGGTGTCTATTCGCTCCTTGGCAAGGACCTTATCGGCAGCGGCTAAAGCTTCTCCAATACCAACCAAGGCATTGGTCGTTCCAGATAGGGCGGACAGCACCACCAAAGTCGGTTCTGTGCTTCGGGTAATCAAGTCTTTCACTTGATGCATCCGTTCGGGACGTCCCACAGAGGTCCCTCCAAACTTCATTATTTTCACGCGTAAATCAGTTGAATAGGTGAGTTAAAATCCAAGCATTTTGATGGCCGTAATGGCGGCCTCATCTCCCTTGTTGCCATGCTTTCCTCCGGCTCGGTCTAGGGCTTGCTGCTGGGTGTTGGGGGTGAGAACCCCAAAGATGACTGGTTTGTTGTATTTCAAACTTACTTGGGTAATCCCATGTGCAACTGCATCGCAGATAAAATCAAAGTGGCGGGTCTCTCCTTGAATCACACATCCCAGGCAAATCACTGCATCGATCTGCTCATCTTGTGCACACCACTGGGCGGCTAGTGAAAGTTCGAAGGATCCAGGAACCTGCTTTCGCAGGATGTTTTCAGGCTTCACGCCATGCTGAAGCAGGGTTTGGTAGGCTCCAGAATACAAAGATTCGGTGACCTCCTCGTTCCATTCGGATACCACCACCGCAAAACGCTTGCTGGATACGTCAATCAAGTTGTGGGAGCTGTAGTCACTGAGGTTTTTTAAGGAACTGGCCATAAAAAAGGAATTTGGGAAAATGGGGTTAAAACAAAAAAGAGTAAGACACCAAGCGCCTTACTCTTCTAGTATACTTATTCCAAGCATTACTTAGCGGCAAGGCCTTCCAATCGTGCTTTATGTTTTCGTGCAGCAGCAAATTCAAAAGACTCGTAGTATTTCTCTTCGATTTCTGTGTAAGTCTTAATGGCGTCATCGATTTTACCTGCTTCTTCCTGAGCTACAGCAAGTTTAGCCAAGTATTTTGGAGACATGTACTTATTTTCGTTTGTACGAGCCGCTTTGGTGTACTGTGCAATGGCCTCTTCGGTCTTGCCAAGCTCTAGATTCGCATCACCTACCAAAGAGTAAGCCTTAGCCTGTACCAAGTAATCGTCCGTAGAAAATTCTTGTAAATGCGTGAGCGCATCTTCAAATTTCTTTTGAGAAAGGTAGATGGATCCTGTGTAGAAATGTGCCAAGTTGGCCGCATCGGTACGTGGATAACTTTCGATAATGTGCAAAAAGCCTTTGTTGATACCATCGCCATTCAGTGCGAAGTCCACGCTGTCTTGTTCGAAGAAGTACACCGCCTGAAACATTTCAGCTTGGGCTTTTTCGTTTTGTTGTTGGTTATTGTATTGGAAAAACAGAACTCCCCCAATCAATACTATAGCTACTGCAATTACTCCTGCTAGTATTTTGCTGTTACTTTTCAAAAAATCCTCTCCAGGAACTAGCTTCTCTGCAATTACCTCAGGGTTTTCGAGGAGTTCGTTTTGGTCTGATTTTTTTGTTTCTTTCTTAGCCATGTTGCTCAAATTTCGGTCGCAAATATACGGTTTTTATCGATAACACAAGTAGTCGCTGGGTGGCCTTCGTGGCGCTTATTCCATCACAAAAGGATAGTCTTCCTGAACATACACGTCCTTGAAGGCATCCATGCCATCTGGCCAAGGAGACTCTTCGGCAAATTTTACCGCCTCATCCACCTGAGTTTTTACTTTTTTATTAATTGCTTCGATTTCCGCTTCGGTCATCAGTTCATTTTCAAGGATCGTAGCCAACACTTGCTCGATTGGATCACGCTGCTTGTATTCCTCTACTTCTTCCTTGCTACGGTATTTCTGAGGATCAGACATGGAGTGACCTTTGAATCGGTAGGTTCTGAATTCCAAAAGGGTAGGTCCATCGCCTCGACGAGCCCGAGCAGCGGCTTCAGCTACTGCCTCGTGCACGGCTTCTACGTTCATCCCATCCACTGGGAAAGATGGCATGTCGTAGGCCTCTCCAATCTTATACAATTCAGTCACATTGGAGGTACGCGCTACGGAAGTTCCCATCGCATACCCATTGTTTTCAATCACAAAAATCACTGGGCTTTTGTAGATCATGGCTAGGTTGAAGGCCTCATGGACTGCACCCTGACGCACAGCACCATCCCCCATTTTCGCTATGCATAGATTTTTGGTACCTGCATATTTTTCGGCGAAGGCTACGCCCAAACCCATCGGGATCTGAGCACCTACAATTCCATGACCGCCTAGAAAATTTCTTTCCTTATCAAAGATGTGCATGGAGCCCCCTTTTCCTTTGGTGGTTCCAGTAGCTTTGCCATACAATTCAGCCATAATCGCTCCTGGGTCGGTACCCAAACCTAGTGGATGGGCATGGCAACGGTAAGCTGTAATCCACTTGTCATCTTTGGTCAAGGCAGTGATCGCTCCAGAGGCACAAGCCTCTTGACCGATGTATAGGTGACAAAATCCTCTGATCTTCTGTTGGCCATACAATTGACCTGCTTTTTCCTCAAAACGACGCATTAAAAGCATGCTCTCGTACCAGAATGCGTACGTCTCTTTGGAGTAGTTTACCTTGGTCTTTGCTGCTGCAGTTTTCTTTGCCATAGGGTACTGATCAAAATGTGCTATTTTAGGCCCCAAATATACTAATCCCGACCTAAAAATTAGGATGCAAAGCAAATAATTCGCCGTTCACATGATTTTAGAGTCCCTAGAACTCATTCAGTTTAAAAACCACCTTCACAGCAAGCTGTCCTTCAGCCCGCAAATCAATTGCTTGCTAGGCCGAAATGGAAGTGGAAAAACGAATGTGCTAGATGGCATACACTACCTTTCCCTTACCAAGAGTGCCTTGCAGTCTAGCGATGGATTGAGTATAAAGCATGGTACTGAATTTTTCACGGTGAAAGGCAAGTTTACGGTAGACGCTAACCCTCTGGATGTGCGCTGCACCTTGGAGCTGGGAAAAAAGAAACAGATTTTCCAGAACGGAAAGGCGGTAGAAAAGGTCAGCGACCATGTGGGTAAAATTCCGCTGGTCTTGATTGCTCCTGACGATACCGAATTGATTAAAGGAGGTAGCGAGGGCAGGCGGAAATTTTTCGATGGCCTCCTAGCCCAGTTGGACCACCCCTACTTGGATCAATTGATCCGCTACCATCATTTTCTCAAGCAGCGCAATGCCCTATTGAAGCAGTTTGCGGATACAGGTCGACGTGACCTTACCCTGCTTGCCGCCTATGAGGAGGAACTGATTCCCTTAAGTCAATCCCTTGCCAAGCGACGGGCAGCATTGATCCAAGAAATAATCCCGGTGCTGCAGCGGTATTACGAAGCGCTGTCTATGGGGAGGGAACAGGTGGGTTTGAGTTACGAGACGGAGGCGCTTCGAGACGATTTTTCCGAATACTATTTAAGTATGCGGCCGAAGGACTTTGCAACGAAAAACTGCAATGCAGGCATCCATAAAGATGATTTTGATTTTCGGATCGATTCCCATCCCCTGCGCAAACTCGGCAGCCAAGGGCAGCAGAAGTCCTTTATCATTGCCCTGAAATTGGCACAGTTTGAATTGTTTGAAAAAGCCAAGGGAGAAAAGCCCTTGCTGCTGCTCGATGATATTTTTGACAAGCTGGATGAGGAGCGGATTGAAAGGCTCATCCAGTTGGTGTCGCAGGGCAACTTTGGGCAGCTGTTCATCACCGATGCGCGGCCGGAACGTTCTAAAGAAATTCTGGGGACTATCGAAGCCGAGGTGGCTTATTTTTCTGTGGAGGATGGGGTAATATCCAAAAAATAAGGGGCCGAAGCCCCTTTTTTGTTTACCACAAGGTAGATGGATATTCTCCTTTCGCGTGTAACTGCTCCAAGGCCTCAATCACTACTGGACGATCTTCGGTGTAGGTTACTCCAAACCAGGTTTTACCTCCTGGCAAAATCTCAAAAGCCGCTTCATTGGCTTGAATCAGATTGTTAGCTACGGTAGGAATGTAAAATTCCGACTTCAAATTCCCCAAATTGGCAGGCAAAAATTCCTGCCACATCCTTTCAATATCTTGGAAAACCGCAGGGTGAAATCCCCAGAAATTCATACTTACCGGCGTGTTGGGTGCAATTTCCAAGGCTTCTCCTTCTCCACGACTGAGAATTTTGTCACCCTCCTGCGCAATGGAAGTTCGCTCAATCATACCGATCAATTGCCCTTTGGCATTCGTTTCACACACCCCACGACTCACTGTCCCGTGCGCTGAAAGCACATTTTTCAAGGCATAGCCCACCATGGCATGCAAATTAGGCCGCACATCCGTGGTCAAAAACTTACCCAAAACAGCAAAGGCCTCTTTACCATAAAAATCGTCTGCATTGATCACTGCGAAAGGCTCATGCACCGCATCCTTTGCACAAAGTACCGCGTGGGCTGTTCCAAAAGGCTTGATACGATCCGCTTGCTTCAGATCGGCAGGCACAAAACTGTCTAAAGATTGAAGGACCCAGTCCACCTCAATTTTCCCTTGAAGCTTTGGCATAAACTTCTCCTGAGCAATTTCCAGGATCTCCTGCCGTACGATGAATACTACTTTTCCAAATCCGGCTCGGATGGCATCAAAAATTGAATACTCCAAAATAGTCTCCCCATTCGGGCCAAAACCATCAATTTGCTTGTTTCCTCCATAGCGACTGCCCATTCCGGCTGCTAAGACTAGGAGTGTTGGTTTGCTTGTCATTGTATCTCTTAAAAAAACATAGGCAAAATTACCCCGAATTCTATTCCGAGCAAATAAAGGGCCATTTTCATTAAGTTCATTTTTAACCCTGTTTTTAATTTTTTTTCATTATTTTTTTCTTTTTGACTTCATTTTTAAACCATTTTATTCTTCAAAAACATATTTTTTTATTTTTTTGATTCTTTTTTAATCAATTTTTTGATTTTCTGTAAATTATTAACTTATTTTCCATCCTGTTTTCAACAAAACCTCTTCTTCCTTGAAAAAATGAAAAAAATCGAAGCCATCATCCGCACCTCTCGCTTTGATTACATCCACCGATGCATCTCCAAGTTGGGCGTCAAGTTTCTCTCCTTCTACGAAGTTAAAGGGATGGGATTTGAACATGCCCGACAGGAAACGTACCGAGGAGTAGCTTACGAGCCAGCTTACATTCCACGCACCAAATTGGAGATTGTTGTTC
>JBANGF010000115.1:0-3803 GCA_037975655.1 Bacteroidota bacterium
ACTTGAAAATGGAAGAGTAACTATCCGCCTGGAGTTGTCTAATCGAATCCAAAAATCCCTTGGCTTCCAAGGGAAAGGGCCAAATTGAAATGCCCTGGTCCAGGTAAGCTGAAAGTAAGCGAAATAAAAAGGGGTGAATCGTTTTGTCTAGGTTGAAATGACAATCATTTCTCCAGTGAGCCCTAAACTGCCCAATTTTTGGTGAAATCAATCGGTCTTGTGATTCATCAAGTAATTTGACAAGCCAGGCATTGGCTTGATCACCAAATTGGTCTTCAAGTATTTTTTTCAGGACAAGACCTTTAATCTTACCCTCACGGTATAGATTTCTATACTCGGATAAGGATAAAAAACCTTTGTAACCAAATTGATTATTGGCTTGCTTTAATCCCTGGAAAAAGGGAAAGTGCTGAAACGCATGTAAGGTATTGTGATGGACAAAGTCCTTGAGTGGAGCCTGGGCAGGAAGAAAATGCTTCAATTCATGAAGTATTTGCTCCAATCCCATAGCCTCACGGCTAGAATGAAGAGTCATAGTTAAGAAATGCTGAGTCTGAAATACTGTTGAAAAACAGTTAGTTTGGTTCCGAAGACCTTCGGAAATTGCCAGAATTGGCTAAAAAATTAACTCAGATGGAATTTCCAGGAATGAAAAAAATCATACAGCGGCAAGCGACTGCCTTGTATGGCTTTGTTTGTAAATAAGGTAAAAACTTTAAGAACGGTAAACTCCCCACTGGATGGAACAGTATCAAGAGCTGAGTCTGTAGCCGATTCTTCTGACTCAACTTCAGTACGTTCTTCAATCTCAATGTTGGGTACAAGGCTACCCAAACCTTCAAAAGAGACCAAAGTTTGTTGCAGGTATCCCTCCTCCGTTTGAATGGATTTTTGCTCAAAAAAATCAAGTTGAACCGAGTCAGAAATGCCTTCTACCTGCCCTTGACATAGTAAGGAGATACGGAGTAAAAGCGCAAAGAGACTAGAAAGGGTCAACATTCGATTGTGAAAAATCATTTAAATGTAAATGTAAATTTGAAATTCTTCATTTAATATTATTTTTATTTACAAAATCGGTAAAATTTTAAAGCTATAGGTCTTATGAGGATTGGGATCACCGCACCGGATAAACAAAATCCAACCTCTTTTCTATTTTTCTTCTAATTTTTTCCAATTTCGTCTCCAAACTAATCCCTATGAAACAACTCGGCATCTTCATCTTTAACGATGTAGAAGTTCTAGATTTTGCAGGACCCTTCGAAGTATTTTCCGTTGCCAATCAACTCGCAGATTACAAGATCCTAGAGGTGCAAACAATCGCCCTGAACAAAGAGGTGATCCGAGCCAAAAACGGGCTGCAGGTACTCCCTGACAAAAGTTTGGATCAACTCAATCGTCTCGACTACCTCGTACTTCCAGGCGGAGATGGAAGCAAAAAAGTAATTCAAAACCAGCCCCTGATGGCTACCCTCCAAAGTCTTGTCTCCCAAACGGAATGGACCATGAGCGTATGTTCGGGCTCTCGGATACTCGGCAAATCAGGATTTTTAGACCAAAAGCCTTATTGTACCCACCATGAGGTCTTTGAAAGTATGGACTTGCTTGTTCCTAGCGGTATCCCCAAACCTGAGCACCGCTTCATTCAAAGTGACAATCGGATCTGGACTGCAGCAGGAATTTCTGCGGGGATTGACTTGGCCCTACACCTGGTAGAACATACTTTTGGAAAAGAGTTGGCACTCGCTACAGCCACCTACATGGAATACACCCCTTTTCAAAATACCCATGCTCGCTAAGACCCCTGCTCCTCCCTACTACGCGGTGATTTTTACCAACCTTCGAACCGATACCGATGAAGGTTACGAAGAAATGGCCCTGGAGATGGTTCGCCTCGCAGCCGAACAACCTGGCTACTTGGGCCACGAAAGTGCCAGAAGTGGACTTGGAATCACTATTTCTTACTGGGAAAGTTTAGAATCCATTCGAGCTTGGAAGGCAAACACAGATCATCAACTCGCACAGAAATACGGTCGTGAAAAATGGTATTCCACTTTCAAAACGCGAATCGCCCTAGTCGAACGTGATTATGGGATGAATACCGAATGAGAAAATTATCCCCCAAGTTCCAATTCCCGCTTCAGTTGCTTGACACGCTCTCGAATATCCAAAGAAGCAGGATCAAGATGAAGTGAGGTGGCCTTTAAAAAATCGACTACCGCCCCTTCATGATTCATCGATTTTCCCTCTGCTAAGGATACATACCGCATGGTAGACCAAAGTACAGTCTTCAGCTGGGTCTTGGAATCATCGGTGAGGTAATACTCCACCAGAATGGTGTTGTCATTGTACCACAGAATGCGACTAAAAATACGCACCCACTCTCCGACCATGGCTGGTTTGATGTAACTGATGTTGTGGTTGTACACCACCCACGCAGCCTTGTATACCCGAATCAAGTCGATGATTTCCAATCCATACAACTTAGGAACCTGATCCTCACGGGCGTTAAAAAAGTAGTCGAAATACTTCGCATTATTCAAATGGCGAAGTGGATCGCAGTCTTGAAAGCGGATCACTACCCGGCTTTCCGTTTCCTTGGGATACTGCTTTTGGGGATCGTAGTTAAACATAGTTAGGTAGATCTTTGCTGTCCAAACAGTGAATGCCTGCTGCTTTCATCTCTTCAAGGGCTCGCGGCCCATCTTCAGGATGAAGATTGACTGCACGGGTGGCGTCGGTAAGGAGAAAAGTTTCAAAACCCAAACTTTTAGCATCCATTGCGGTGAATTTCACACAGTAATCTAGCGCAAGTCCTGCGACGAACACCCGGCGAATCCCCTGCTGCTTGAGGTAATCTCCCAGCCCCGTATCCCCTCTTCGAGCATTGTCAAAAAAGCCAGAGTAGGAATCCACCGAGGGGTTCTTCCCTTTTTGAAAAATGGCATTCCACCTACTTCGATCCAAATTAGTTGGAAAATCAGCACCTGAGGTCCCTTGCACACAATGTACTGGCCAAAGGATTTGAGACAAGCCTTCCAAATCGAGTTGCTGACCTGGCTGGGTACCCGGATGGTTTGCGGCAAAACTCCCATGATCAGCCGGATGCCAATCTTGAGTAGCCACAATAAAACTAAACTGGGGTTGCAAAGATGCAAGGATGGGTAAAATTTCATCTCCTTGTGGAACCGCTAGCGCTCCACCTGGTAGAAAATCATGCTGAACATCCACAAGAAGTAATGCAGTGTCAGATCTCATTTTTATCATTTTGACTATTTTTAGCAGCAATAACCAATTCCATGCGCAAATGATGCAAGTGCTCCTCCAAACCTACCGGATATACGTGAGGATTGGTCAAACGTTTGTGCGTTTTGTCAAAAGCCTCCAATTGAACGCCTGCTCGTTCCCGGATTTGTTGAAGACTCGGTAAAGCATAAACCAACTCTCCCTTTCTAAAAATAGGCTTCAATAGCTCTTCTTCTTCATAAAAAGCAGGCATCAGCCGCTTGCGCTGCGTCGCATCATTGGGGTCAATAATCATGATTCCCTTGGGGTCTATGGTTTGACCTTCCAAGTAAATCATATCCGCCACGGCTTTTCCTTTACTAAAGTAACGTCTCACCTTGTGGATTCCGGGAATATTGATCTTCATGGATTGTTGGGAAACTTTCACTTTGGGTTCCCAAGTTCCCGTTGCATTTTTAACTGCAGACAATTTGTATACTGCACCTAATGCTGGCTGATCAAAGGCGGTAACCAATTTGGTGCCCACTCCCCATACATCGATCGCGGCATCTTGAGATTTT
>JBANGF010000145.1:0-5312 GCA_037975655.1 Bacteroidota bacterium
TGCGCATTGATGACATTGTGATGCAAGTCTCCGAATCCCAACAATTGGGTAGTCATGGTGCGATTCAGAGGAAAGCTTGATCCATATCCAGCAGCTGATCCTAGAGGATTTTTATTGCTCAAGTCAAAAGCAACTTGAAGTAAAGCCAAATCCTCACTTAAACTTTCTGCAAACGAACCAAACCACAAGCCAAAGGAGGACGGCATGGCCAATTGGGTATGGGTGTAACCTGGCATCAAATCTTGCTTATGATTCTTTGCTAACTGGATTAGTTGTAAGGCTAAGGTACTCGCCTCATCCACTAGCTCACGTATGGCATCTCGGTAAAACAATTTTAAATCCACCAAGACTTGGTCATTTCGGCTTCTCCCACTGTGTAGTTTTTTTCCTACCTCTCCATACCGTTGGGTTAGGAGCAATTCTACCTGGGAATGCACATCTTCAACACCAGCTTCAATAACAAATTTTTCTTCCTCTATTTCTTTGTAAATCTCTTTTAGCCCTTTTTGAAGTAAAGCATTCTCTTCTTTGGTCAACAAACCAATAGAAGAAAGCATAGTCGCATGGGCCATGGAACCCAGCACATCGTAGGGAGCCAAAAGAATGTCGAACTCAGGATCTCTACCCACAGTAAATTGTTCTACTTCTATCTTGCTTGCAGTAGCTTTTTGCCAAAGTTTCATAGCGTAAGTTAGGTATCTAAAGAATGACTTGCGTATGTTTCTAAAATAGAAATGTATCGAGCGATGCCATCCTGAATTTCGTGAATGTAAATAAACTCATCTGCCGTGTGGGAACGGGCGGAATCTCCTGGTCCAATCTTTGCAGAAGGATAGGGGATTAAAGCCTGATCCGATAGGGTAGGGCTTCCGAATGATTCTAGACCTAGATCTTTTGCGACTTCATGCAATAGATGGCCTTCTGGCAAGCAAGAGGACCGCAAACGCGTAGACCGGGGAATAAGATTTGCTGAAAGTACAGCCTTCAATTCTTCCAAAACCTCCTCATGCGAATACAATTCATTGACCCGCACATCCAAAACGTACCGACAAAGTTCGGGTACCATATTGTGTTGATCCCCAGCATGGATTACCGTACAGGATACTTTGGTAGGACCTAGAAAGGGGGATTCTTTGGCAAACTTGAAGTTTTTGACTTTTTCCAAGTCAGCTAAGGCCAAATAAATTGAATTGATTCCTTCTTCTCGCGCGGCATGACCAGCCTTACCGGTTACTAATCCGTCAATCACGAGTAATCCTTTTTCTGCGATTGCTAATCGGAGTTGGGTAGGTTCTCCTACCATAACAAGTTCAGCAGGAGGCAGTAATTCTAAGAGGCTACTAATTCCATTTGGTCCAGATATTTCCTCTTCTGCTGAGGCGACAAGTAGCAAATTGAAGGGTAATTCTTTTCCCAAAAAGTAGCTGAAGGTAGCGATCATAGCTACCAAGGGGCCTCCCGCATCATTGGAACCCAACCCGAATAATTTTCCATCTTTTTCTATAGGGGAAAAGGGATCTTGGGTATAGCCGGTATTTGGCTTCACGGTATCGTGGTGGGAATTGAGCCAAATAGTGGGAAGATTCGCTTGAAAGGGGGAGGCAAAGGCCCATACATTGTTGCCCTGTCGAAGAGGAGATACTCCTTTAGCGAACAAAAATTGTTCGATTAGTTCAGCAGTTCCTTCTTCTTCCTTGGAAAAGGATGGAATAGCGATTAACTGCTTGAGAAGCGCTATGGCTTCATTTTTGAGCGCTTCCATCAATACAAATCGTATCGTTGTCGTTCGATAATGGTTCCTGCTTTTTTGCCTTTTACAGCCATCAGCAAGTTTTCTGCTTTACCTATCCAAACGCGCTGTACTCCTTGCTTTAAGGCCTCAAAGGCATTGTCCAACTTTGGAATCATCCCAGAATGAATGACATTTTCCTTACGGAGTTCTTTGTAAATGTCCTCATTGATCAATGGAATGATGGATTGCTCATTTTTTTCATCCACCAATACCCCGGGTTTGTTGAAGCAGAAATACAAATCCACATGGTGCTCAAGAGCCAAGCCAGTAGCCAGGGCTGAAGCTATGGAATCTGCATTCGTATTGAGTAGTTGCCCTTTTTGATCGTGGGTGATTGCATTGATCACTGGAAGAAGTCCAACCTGAAGTAATTGTTGTAGAAGTCCGGAATTGATTTCTTGGATATCCCCAACAAAACCGTAATCGATGCCTTTGACAGGTCTCTTAATGGATCGAATGAGGTTTCCATCTGCTCCTGTCAGACCCATTGCGTTTACCTTCAGGGCTTGAAGTTTGGCTACCACGGTCTTATTGATCAAGCCGGCATAGACCATGGTGACGATATCCAAGGTGTCCTTGTCCGTAATTCGACGTCCATCCACCATTTCGGGCATGATGCCCATGCTTTCACCAAATCGGGAAGCCATTACACCACCCCCATGAACCAAGATTTTGGATCCTGGCACTTTGGCAAAAATGCTCAAAAACTCATCCAGCTTCTCTGGATAGTCAATTACATTTCCGCCGATTTTGATGATGGAGATTTTCATAGGCTTCTCAAATTAAAAAAAATTAACCGAGAAGTTTGCTAAGCACAGCCTGTGCAGCAAAGATTCGATTGTTTGCTTGCTGCTGTACCAAGGAGCGAGGACCATCCAAGATCTCATCTGAAAGTTCTACATTTCGACGAACAGGCAAGCAGTGCATGACCTTGGCTTCTGGTGAATTTTTGAGGTGCACTTCTGTGAGCATCCAGCGTTCGTCAGTGGATAGAATTTTTCCATAGTCATTGAAGGCAGACCAATTTTTAACATACACAAAATCAGCATTTTGTAATGCCTCACTTTGATTGTTAGTTACTGTAGCTCCTTGAGTAAATTCGGCATCTAATTCATATCCCTCTGGATGGCAAATAGTCAAGTCATGTCCCATTCCCAAGGTCCATTCGGCAAAGCTATTGGCTACCGCATGGGGGATGGCTTTGATATGTGGAGCCCAGGTAAGCACTACTTTAGGTCTTTTTTTACCTATTGCTAATTCCTGGATAGTGAGTTGGTCGGCCAAACTTTGAAGTGGGTGACGGATGGCAGATTCCAAACTGACCACAGGGATGCCACAGTACTTGATAAATTGATGGAGCACGAAATCAGTGACATCCTCTTCCTTTTGAGTCAACGAAGGAAAGGCACGAAGAGCCAGAATATCAAAATAGGATCCCAAGACCCCTGCAGCATCTTTGATGTGCTCCACTGTACCCTTATTCATGATAGCACCTTCCTGCATTTCAAGTGCCCATCCTTCCTTATCCATATTGAGTACGATAGCTTCCATACCCAGCTGCTGAGCAGCAATCTGAGTAGACACACGGGTACGGAGGGAGGGATTCAAAAAAATACAACCAATTCTTTTTCCTTCACCTTTTCTTGCATGAAGGCTTGGGTTTGCTTTGTAGGCAGCAGCAAGATCCAGTAATTCTTGACCGAGTTCTTTGGATTCAAATTGGGTAAAATGATTCATAGGTAGGAGAAGTCAATGGGTTTCGCTACTCAATATTTCCTTTAAAGCGACTACAAACGAATTTAGTTGATTCCATTCTATGGTCAAAGGAGGGAGCAAACGGATCGTTTCTTTCCCTGCAGCCGATCCGGTAAACATCTTGTATTTGGAAACCAAAAGTGAACGGATGGGTCCAGCGTCCTGATTTAAATCTAAACCGATCATCAAACCCTTGCCTCGGACTGCCACCACGCCCGGTATAGTTCGGAGTTCGGCCATTAGGCGCTCTCCCAATTCCAAAGCCTTTTGCTGCAATCTTTCTGCTTCAATTACTTCAAGCACAGCAAGTCCAGCGGCACAAGCCAGGTGATTGCCTCCGAATGTGGTGCCCAACAAGCCGTAGCTTGCTTTAAAATCTTCTGAAAGCAAAAGCCCACCAATTGGAAATCCATTTCCCATGCCTTTGGCGATGGTAATTAGATCAGGATAAAGACCATCTACCCATTGGTGCGCAAAAAATCGTCCTGTTCGGCCATAGCCTGACTGCACTTCATCTAGGATAAGTTTGGCTTCGTATTTTTTGGCTAATTGAGAAAGCCCAATTAAAAACTCTGAACTAGGAACTTGAATGCCTCCAACACCTTGGATTCCTTCTACGATGATTCCGGCAATGGCTTGAGTAGAGAGCACCTGTTCGACCGATTCCAAATCACCAAAGGGAAGAATATGGAAATCCTCTCGCGCATTGCAGGGAGCTACTAATTTGGGATTGTCTGTTAAGGCAACCGCCGCAGAGGTGCGGCCATGAAAGGAGCCTGAAAAAGCGATGAATCCTGGTTTTTTGGATACAAATGAAGCCATTTTCAAGGCATTCTCATTGGCCTCCGCTCCAGAATTTACCAGGAAAAGCTGGTAGCTATGCAAACAGGATAGTTTGGCTAATTTATCAGCCAGGGCTTGTTGCAAGGGAATATGAATGGAATTAGAGTAAAATCCCAACTGCTTGACTTGTTCGCTGATGCGCTCCACATAGTGTGGGTGACTGTGTCCAATGGAGATCACAGCATGCCCACCATACAAATCCAAATATTCTTGACCTTGCTCGTCCCATAAGCGGCATCCATCGGCTTTCACTGGGGTAACTGGAATCAGGGGATAGACGTCGAATAAATTCATTAGCTAAGGTCTAAATGAGTAAATTTTGGACTTGAATTAATTTAGAATGCGATTGATTTAAGATTCAAACCTAGTTTCTCATCCAAGCCAAAGGAAATATTAAAGTTTTGAACAGCCTGACCAGAAGCACCTTTCAGTAGGTTGTCTAGGGCTGCATACACCACCAACTGTCCTTTTTCAACTTGAAGGTGGAGGAGGCATTTGTTGGTATTGATTACCTGCTTTAAATCGAGTTCCTGACTAGAAATGTGTGTAAATGCCGATCCGGCATAAAACTGGCTATAGGCTTCCAGTGCTTCTTCCTGTGTTCCTGAAAATGGAAAATATGCGGTAATCCAAATCCCTCTAGTAAAATTACCTCGATAGGGAACAAAAAGGATATCCGACTGAATTGCAGGATTCAACTGATTGAAAGTTTGGTTGATTTCTTTCAGGTGCTGGTGGGTAAAGAGCTTGTACACCGAAACATTTCCGGTCCGGTAACTAAAATGGGAGGTTGAGGTTAGGCTTTTTCCTGCTCCGGTGGAACCCGTAATGCCAGTAACATGCACTGTATCTTTCACCCAACCCTGCTTTATCGCAGGAGCCAAGGCCAATTGGATACCTGTAGCGAAACAACCTGGGTTAG
>JBANGF010000170.1:0-5092 GCA_037975655.1 Bacteroidota bacterium
GGATCAGCCCTATCTTTTTCTATTCTATCCCGAAAGACCCAATCTAAAATCCAAACTCGACTCCCTGCTTACCTATCAGGAACAGTTGTACTTGATGGAATCTCCCAGGTCTGAATTGTACCAACTTAACAGGCAAGATTCACTGCCTCAACCTTCCAAGGAACTACTTTCCTTACTGAAAATGGCAACTCAAGATGTAAGCAGTTCGGAAAATACCTGGGATCCAAGTAGCGGAATTCTTTACCAAGGATGGACCTTTTCTGCCTCCAGCGCCGCGATGAAGGATAGTGCCAACATTCCTGCTCTACTGGAAAATGTGGGTATTAACAAGTTTGAACTCAGCGACACCTTAATCCAAAAATCAAAATCAGGGGCAAAAGTTGATTTTTCAGATTATGGAAAGGCAATTGCCTTGGCCCAAGTAGTCCGTTTACTGGAAAAGGAGGGCATTCAAAATTATTTCTTGCAGCTAGGCCGACATACCGTAGCCAAAGGGGTGAATGAGCGAAAAGAACTTTGGAAATACAAAACTCAGTATCCCGATAGTTTGGGAAAAGCCCAGGAAGGATTAATCGCGCTTCAAACCAAAGCCGTCGCGACTGCAGGAAATTTTACCCAATCCTATCCACAGGATTCAATTCGGAAGGCTTGGGTTTTGGACCCACGAACTGGCTATCCCCTTAACCATGGACTTCTGCAAACGACTGTCTTAGCCAAAGATCCAAAGGCAGCGGCCATCTTATCTGAGTCTTTATTAGTTCGCGGCTGGCAAGAGGCCATCCGAATTGACTCTGCACGGAAGGATGTTGAGATGGTGCTGGTGTACTACAAAAAAGGCAAGGGACTGACCAACTACTGCAGCCCTGAACTCAAATCCTTCCTCTCTTTTCCAATTCAATAAAAAGATAAATGCAACATTATTGAATTTATCTTACCTTTGTGAAAAATCCCTCCCGATTTGTACTCAAAAGGAGGCTTGACCTATGGTGCTAAATTTTACTCTTCTTTTTTTTACGGCGCTATTGGCGGGTCTTTTGGTCTTTGTAGCCCCAGTCTTTAAGGAAAAATACTTCAAACTCCTATTGGTCTTTGCTGGTTCCTATCTTTTTTCCATCACCATACTTCACATCATTCCCGAGCTTTTTGCAGGCAATTACAATCCTGCTCGAATGGGGATTTATATTTTGCTAGGATTTCTTCTACAGCAGGTCTTGGAGTTTTGGTCTTCAGGCATCGAACATGGCCATATCCACAAGCACCAGGCCGCGTCCTACAAAGGGGTATTTACCTTGATGATAGGTCTTTTTATTCATGCCTTTTTGGAGGGAACCTTGCTGACGCATAACATTTCTGCTTTGCATACGCACAGTGACAAAACCATCCTTCTGGGAATTCTAATGCACAAAGGTCCAGCAGCCTTTGCACTTGCAGCCGTGCTTTCAGCTTCCCTCTCCAAAAAATGGACCCTTGTCCTCCTCACCCTTTTTGCCCTAGCCTCCCCTTTGGGCATGATTTCTAGTAATTTCTTTATCAGCCAAGGATTGCTTTCTACCGAAGGAATTGGAATTCTCTATGGCTTGGTAACCGGCGGCTTCTTGCACATTTCAACAACCATCTTCTTCGAAAGCAGTCCACACCACAAGTTTCAACTCAACAAACTTGCTGTTACCTTTTTGGCCGCTGCATTGGCCATGGCCTCAGAATATTTTATTTGACTTTTTTTGAAGCCCTCCGTTTAGAGAAGCTTTTACTCCCAAAAAAGTACCCCCGCCTTCCATCCAAAACGAACCCCATCTTTGGAAAAATAGTCTTTTCCTCCTATTTTTTTGGTTAAATTACTCCCAACAAAAAATTTGTTTCCTTTTTTTGATGGGAAGCCCAATTAAACCCACACTAACCCATTTGTAATGTCACCCTCCCCCACAAAAATGGAGCGGTATTGGAAAAAAAACCTCCAAACGCTCGCCCTACTTCTGTTCATTTGGTTCCTAGTTTCCTTTGGTTTCGGAATTTTATGGGTAGAAGAACTCAACACCATTCGCTTAGGAGGCTTCAAGTTGGGATTTTGGTTTGCACAACAAGGATCCATCTACTCCTTTGTGGTCCTGATTTTTATCTACGTGATCCGAATGAATGCCTTGGATCGGGAATTTAAGGTAAACGAAGACTGATATGGATTTATTGACCTGGACCTACCTACTCGTTGGGCTGAGTTTTGCGCTCTACATCGGCATCGCTATTTGGACAAGAGCAAGTTCTACTCAAGAATTTTACGTGGCTGGAGGCGGTGTATCCCCCATAGCCAATGGCCTTGCTACTGCAGCAGACTGGATGTCTGCCGCTTCTTTCATGTCTATGGCCGGCATCATCTCATTTTCTGGCTACGATGGATCGGTGTACCTGATGGGCTGGACGGGAGGCTATGTCTTGCTGGCCTTGCTGCTTGCCCCCTACCTTCGGAAATTCGGAAAATTCACCGTTCCTGACTTTGTGGGTGACCGCTACTATTCCAATAAGGCCCGAGTAGTGGCTGTAATCTGCGCCCTGTTCATTTCCTTTATCTACGTTGCTGGACAGATGCGCGGGGTAGGCATTGTCTTTTCCCGATACCTCGAACTTCCCATCGAATGGGGGGTAGTGATCGGCATGGCTATCGTGTTTTTCTATGCGGTCTTGGGCGGAATGAAAGGCATCACCTACACCCAAGTAGCCCAATACTGTGTCTTGATTTTTGCCTACCTAGTTCCTGCCATTTTTATCTCCATGCAACTTACCGGCAATCCCATCCCCCAACTGGGCTTGGGTGGGGAGGTAGCAGATGGAGTGCCCCTCTTAGACAAGCTGGATGGGATTTTAGCTGATCTAGGATTTGAGGAATATACCTCGGGCAAAAAAAGTAAATCCGACTTGTTTATGATCACGTTGGCCCTGATGGTTGGTACCGCCGGACTTCCTCACGTGATCGTTCGATTTTTCACGGTACCACGGGTACGGGATGCGCGACTTTCTGCAGGCTATGCCTTGGTATTTATTGCGATACTTTACACCGCTGCTCCGGCCGTGGCTGCTTTTGGAATTTACAATACCATCCAATCTACCTCCGAAAAATCCATCGATGCCCTTCCAGAATGGGTGAACAATTGGCAACAAACCAACCTCATCGGGATCGAGGATAAAAATGGGGATGGAAAAGTGCAGTATCTAGCCGACCCGGCCACCAATGAATTGCGCATCGACAAGGACATCATGGTCTTGGCTAGCCCAGAGATTGCCTCACTGCCCAACTGGGTGGTAGGTCTTGTAGCCGCAGGGGCCATGGCGGCGGCCCTGTCTACCGCTGCAGGCTTGCTGCTGGTGATCTCCACATCGGTATCTCGTGATCTATTCAAAACCTTCCGGCCCGAGATTTCGGAGAAAAAAGAACTGCGCATCGCCCGAATCGCAGCCGCTGGAGCCGTGCTGCTTGCTGGATACTTTGGCATCAACCCCCCAGGTTTTGTAGCAGAAGTGGTGGCATTTGCCTTTGGCCTGGCCGCCTCCTCCTTCTTCCCTGTGATTTTACTGGGCATCTTTTCTACCCGGATCAACCGGGAAGGTGCCATTGCTGGGATGCTGGCCGGTCTCGTATTTACCATCAGTTACATTTCTTACTTCAAATTCATTTCTCCCGAACTGAATACTGCTGCCCATTGGTGGTGGGGAATTTCCCCTGAGGGAATTGGAACCATAGGCATGGCGCTCAACTTCTTGGTTTGCTTTGGTGTCTCCTACCTCACCCCTCCACCGCCCAAAAATGTTCAGGAACTCATTCAAGAAATCCGAATTCCAAAAGGTGCAGGAAAAGCGTACGACCATTGATTTACCACTTAGACTACCCCACTCATGAGTGATCGATTACATACCCTCAGCGGATACTTCCACGAATACCAAAAAAGTGTGGCGCAGCCCGAGGAATTTTGGGCTAGAATCGCGGATTCATTCCATTGGAAAAAACGCTGGTCAAAAGTTTTGCAATGGAACTTTGAAGAACCCGATGTGCGCTGGTTTGTGGATGGCAAACTCAACATCACGGAAAATATCTTTGAGAAAAATCTCTACACGCTCGGCGATCGACCCGCCATCATCTGGGAGCCCAATGAGCCGCAGGAGCAAGGGCGCACGCTCACCTACAGCGAGCTATTTGTGGAGGTGTGTCGATTTGCGAATGCACTCTTGGCCAAAGGCATCGGCAAAGGGGACCGAGTGATCATCTACATGCCCATGGTCCCCGAAGCAGCCATCGCCATGCTGGCCTGCGCACGCATCGGCGCCATCCATTCCGTAGTCTTTGCTGGCTTTTCTAGCAGTTCTTTAGCCGACCGAATTCAAGATTGTAAAGCCAAAGCCATTTTAACGGCAGATGGCAACTACCGGGGCAACAAGAAAATAAGCATCAAGGAAATCGTAGACGAGGCCCTAGAGAAAGTGGACGTAGAAACCGTCATTGTATACCGACGAACCGGACAAGAAACTACCATGCAAGCGGGACGCGACTATTGGTGGAATGAAGTCCTCGAAGGACAATCCGAGCTCCACAAAGCGGCTGAAATGGACAGCGAAGACATTCTCTTTATCCTCTACACCTCTGGCTCTACCGGCAAACCCAAAGGCGTAGTACATACCACCGGAGGATACATGGTCTACACCAAGTACTCCTTTGAAAATGTATTTCAATACACCCCAGGAGATGTGTACTGGTGTACGGCTGATATCGGTTGGATCACAGGCCACTCCTACATCGTCTATGGCCCCCTTCTGGCGGGTGCGACCACGCTGATGTTTGAAGGCGTGCCTACCTACCCAGATCCCAGCCGATTCTGGAAAATTATAGAAAAGCATCAAGTCAACATATTTTACACGGCCCCAACGGCCATCCGAGCCCTTCAGGCCTTTGGAACAGAACCCATCCAAGGTCATGACCTGAGTTCCCTCAAAGTCCTCGGCTCCGTGGGCGAGCCCATTAATGAGGAGGCTTGGCACTGGTACCACAACCATATCGGCAAGGGAAAATGCCCCATAGTCGATACCTGGTGGCAAACCGAAACAGGAGGAA
>JBANGF010000272.1:0-6373 GCA_037975655.1 Bacteroidota bacterium
TACCAAGATTACCAGATCAATAAATCAGTGTATGTAGTTGGAAATGAGCAAGATTATCACTTTGATGTCTTGTTTAAAATCATGCGTAAACTCGGACGTTCCTATGGTCCTGGCTTGTACCACCTCTCCTACGGCATGGTGGATCTTCCCACAGGGAAGATGAAGTCAAGGGAAGGTACAGTAGTGGATGCCGATGAATTGATGGAAGAAATGGTAGAGACAGCAGCCCACCACACCAAAGAGTTAGGAAAGATTGAAGGTTTCACAGAAGCTCAGGCAACCGAATTGTATGAAATGTTGGGATTAGGTGCCCTTAAGTATTTTTTACTGAAAGTGGATCCTAAAAAACGCATGCTATTCAACCCGCAGGAATCCATAGAATTTCAAGGAAACACAGGCCCATTTATTCAATATTCTCATGCTCGTATAGCGGCAATTTTAAGAAAGGCCGAACAAATTGGAGTAGATCTTTCGGCCAAGAGTTTTGCAGGACTCAACGAACTTGCAGAAACTGAGGCCTCTTTGATTCAATTGTTGAACGATTTTGAGCGAAAAATAAAGCAAGCAGCCGAGGATTATTCTCCTGCCATTCTTGCACAATACCTCTTTGACTTGGCCAAAGAGTACAACCGGTTCTATGCGGATCTTCCCATTTTCCATGAGAAAGAAAGCCAACTCCAATCCTTCCGGGTAGCACTTTCTTTACAAACAGCCAAAACAATCAAAAGAGGAATGAGTTTGATAGGTATACAAGTTCCTGAAAGAATGTAACTATGAAAACAGTACTAATTTCCCTAAGTGTAGCCTTATTGGCTTGTGGTACGACCTTAGATCGTCCAACGGACAGCGCAAGTTTCCACCCTACTTACGACCAAACCATGGAAAGTTCCTTTTACGATTTCAAGATGAAAGATATCAATGGTCAAGAAGTTGACTTTGCCTCTTTCAAAGGAAAGAAATTGCTTTTGGTCAATGTGGCTTCCAAGTGTGGTTATACCAAGCAATACGCACAGCTCCAAGAACTGTATGCCCAGCATGGTGACGATATTCTCATTCTTGGCTTTCCAGCCAATAATTTTGGCGGACAGGAACCAGGTACTAATGAAGAAATTAAAGAATTCTGTTCTACAGAATTCGGGGTCACTTTCCCTATGTTTGAGAAAATCTCAGTCAAAGGGTTCGACAAGCATCCACTTTACAGATGGCTTTCTGATGCCAGTTTAAATGGTTGGAACAATCAGGAGCCTAGTTGGAATTTCTGTAAGTATTTCATCAATGAAAAAGGGGAGTTGGTTAAATTTTTCCCTTCATCCGTGAAACCCATGGACGAAGAAATTTTAAGTTTAATAGCTCCCTGATTAACATTTCCCTTTGAAAAGAGAAATCCAATCAAAAAAAGAAGCCTGGCTGCATGCAGTTAGGCTTCGTACTTTACCCCTAGCCCTGGCTAGTATTTTTGCAGGTTCTTTTTTGGCGAAATGGCAAAATGCATTTCGTTGGGAGGTCTTGGTTTTGGCTTCTTTGACTACGGTATTCCTCCAAATTTTATCCAACCTGTCAAACGATTACGGAGACAGCGTACATGGAGCAGATTCTTTAGCACGAAAAGGCCCCATTCGAGCGGTTCAATCGGGCTTGATTTCCCTTCCAGAAATGAAGCGCGCGATGTACCTTTTCGGAGGGCTTTCCTTGGCCATTGGGCTTCTCCTCATTAACATAGCACTACCAAATTGGTCCTATTTTTTAGGTTTTTTAGCCTTAGGACTCCTTGCCATCTGGGCAGCCATCCGCTATACCTCAGGTTCGAATCCCTATGGATACGTTGGGTTAGGTGATATTTCTGTTTTTGTTTTTTTTGGATTAGTGGGTGTTTCAGGCACCTACTTCTTGCATAGTTTAGAAGCAGAGCCAATGGTCTTTTTGATCGCAATAGGCTTGGGATGCTTCAGTACGGCTGTATTGAATATCAATAACATTCGAGATATCGACTCAGATCAACTAGCAGGAAAATTATCTATTCCGGTACGTATCGGAAGATCTAAAGCAATCGCCTACCACTGGTTCTTGATTGGGCTGGCTTATGTGGGCTTGTTTGCATTCGTTTGGTTCAATCAAGCTTATGGTTCGCTTTTGGCAAGCATTGTCCTTCCCTGGATGTTCCTTATTGGAAGAGGCCTTCAGAAAGCAAAAACAGCAGCCGAAGTCGATCCTTACCTGAAGCAAATGGCGCTCAGCACACTTCTTTGGACTTTACTTTTTGGAATTGGCTTGCTTTTGTAACAAAACCTGACAAAAGTCCTGTTTTAGCGAATGGATACAAGTTACCTTGATCTTCTAAACGCTAGAACTCATGATCCATATCCTAGTCCCCTTCGATTTTTCCAAGGAAGCTACGCATGCATTAGATTTTGCAACAAAGCTTTGTACCACCTATTTCAAACTTCATATCAGTCTTTTACACGTGGTGGAATACCCGTTGAATGCAAATGTAGGAACCTTAGGCGGTGGGTTGGATCCTTTATCCGATTACCAGAGTCAAGTCTTTTTTAAAGAACTCACCCACCAACGAAAAGAGGATTTAGATCGAATACTAGACAAGTACAGTTCTCCACAGTATACCATGGCTGCCTTAATCCATCTAGGTAATATTTATAGAGAAATTTCAGTTTTCATTACCGAAAAAAAACCTGATCTTATTATCATGGGATCTTCTGGCACTTCGGGATGGGAAGAGTTTTGGATAGGTAGCAATGCGGAAAAAATAGTACGAAAAGCACCTTGCCCTGTCATAACTATAAAATGGGAAACAGATCCCAGTCAACTTAAAAAAGTGGTTTTCGCATCTTCCTTTCAGGATTTGAATACCGATGTTGCAGCACGAATCAAAAACATGCAACACCTATTCGATGCTGAGTTTTATTTTGTATTCATCAATACCCCAGGCAATTTTAAAACTAGTAGGGAGGCCAATTCCCTATTAGAAAAATTTATTCATCAATTTAAATTTAAGGACATTCATACCCAGATTTACAATTCCCTATCCGAAGAATCTGGAATTCTTGAGTTTGCTGACGATATTGGGGCAGATTTAATCGCAATGACCACTCATGGGAGAACAGGAATCCTGCATTTGCTCACGGGAAGTATTGCTGAGGATGTGGTGAATCACTCCAAACGACCTGTTTGGACCTTAAAGACCCCGTCTTCGAAAGCTTAAACCCAAGACATTATTCAAATTTAATGAGTAAAAAAACGAACGATTGGAAAAAAAGAGACGGTATCGTTTTCTCCACTGCTGATTCCTTCGATTACCAGTTTGGTGAAGAAGAGTCACAGGAAACCCTATCACCTTCCCAACAGAAATTACGGGTCCTCCTGGATAAAAAGTCCCGGGCAGGAAAGCAAGTGACCCTAATCGAAGGCTTCGTAGGAACTGAAGAGGATTTGAAAGAATTAGGCAAACTCCTCAAAAACAAATGTGGGGTGGGCGGATCTACTAAAGATGGCGAAATATTGATCCAGGGAGATCATCGGGACAAGGTGCTACAGGTATTGACACAGGCAGGGTATGGTGCAAAAAAAGTTGGGGGATAAATGACTCCCTACTGGTTATTTCAATTTCGTCTTTATCCTTGGATTCCTTTGCTGTTTTACCAAGCGAAACAAATTCGGAAAACTAGCCCAAGACTTCCAGCCCAATCCTCACTTATCACATTAGGAAATGGTGAAAATCACATCCTACTACTTGGAGAATCTACAGTTGCTGGAGTGGGTGCTAGTTCATCTGCTCATACGCTTGCAGGTAATTTTTACCGTCTCCTTGGAGAATCCTTTCAAATCGAAACCATTGGAAAAAAAGGATTGCGCGTAAAGGATGCGCTTACCCTTTACCTACAACATCGAAAAACGCTTAAATCAAAATCTAAAGGGGCCATTCTTTTTTTGGGAGCCAATGATTGTTTTCTATTGACAAGCCCAACTGCATTCAAAAAGGAGGTAGATGCCTTAATAAATCAAATCCAGTTATGCACAGGAGCACAATGGATTTATTTGGCGGCCATCCCTCCAGTACATCTATTTCCGGCTTTTTCAAAAAGAATGCAATCCTTCCTCCAGGCACAACGGAGTTATTTACAAGTGGAACTTGAAAAAATCGCTTTAGGTAATCCAAAAGTGATTTACCAGGAAACTCCTTTGGACCTTCATCCCGAATTCTTTTCAGAAGATGGAATACATCCTTCGGATTTGGGATATCAGAAAATTGCAGAATTGGCTTTTGAAAAACTGAACCCAATAGCCGAAAGAATAAGCCTTAGCCCTGCTTAGGTCCTTCAATATCTTCCACCAACTCGTCGTACCATGCTTCTCCGTACTTGCGGACAAGGGCATCTTTTAGAAAAGTATACAAGGGAACTTGTAGACTTTTTCCGAGTTGGCAAGCAGGATCACAGATATGCCAGCGATCGTAATTCAAGGCATCGTATTGGTCATATTTAGTCACGCGTATGGGGTATAGATGACAAGATATCGGCTTTTTCCAAGAAATTTTACCATCCAAATAGGCTTGTTCAATCCCACATTTTAGGATTCCTTTTTCGTCATACAGCGCATAAGCACACTCTCGGTTATCTCCCAGCGTAGGAGTCCCCTTGTCCCCATCCTTGTCAATCACCCATGTCCCTTGGGATTCGATCACTTTTCTCCCCTCTTCCGTAATGTATTCTTTGACAATTGGGTAGATCTCTTCTAGGATTTTTGTTTCCTCATCTTCTAACGGTGCACCGGCATCCCCTTCTACACAACAAGCGCCTTTACAAGCTTCTAAGTCACATACAAAAAAGTTTTCTTTGATGTCATCAGACAAGACTACGTTACCAACTAAAATCATGGGAGACTATTTTTTTTTCAAAGATAGGTAGAATAGCACCGAGGGAAAAACTGAGGTAAGGACAAAAAAGAACCGCTCCTTTCGAAGCGGCTCAACCCAGCACTATGATGAAAAGCATTTTAGCCTTCTGATATACAACAAGATACCCAGAAAAAGGTTTTGAAAAAGTTGCATTTTTAAAAGAAATTTTGAGTTAGGATATGGTTACCCAAACCGATTCCCCAAAATTGACGTACTTTGCAAGGTGCAAGTCGTCTTGTCGCTCCGATTTATCGGAGAGGAAAGTCCGGGCAACATAGAGCGCCATACTTCCTAACAGGAAGGGCTTTGACTGGAGACGGTCAAAGTACAGCTAGTGCCACAGAAAACAAACCACCTCTACAAGAAGTAAGCCTGGCTTGCGTCTATTAGGGGAAAGGGTGAAAAGGTGGAGTAAGAGCCCACCGCCTCTGCAGTGATGGAGAGGGCATGGCAAACCTTATGGGTTGAAAGATCAAATAGGCCTCGGGTAAAGAACTGCTCGTTCGATTTCCTTTCTTCGGAAAGGAATTCCGGGGTGGGTAGATCGATGGAGTCTTGGTGTGAATCAAGATCGAGATAAATGACAAGAGCAAGGATTAAATTCGATTCGTTCGAACCAGCCCTTGTAACAGAACCCGGCTTACAGACTTGCACTTTTTTATTACATTTATCTATGGCAAAAATCCTAATTATTGACGATGAGCGCTTTATTCGCACCTCCTTACGTGAAATCTTGGAGTACGAAAAATACGAGGTGATCGAGGCACAAGATGGAGCGGAAGGTTTAAAGAAAATCAAAGAGGAGGAAGTTGATCTCGTTCTTTGTGATGTAAAAATGCCAATCCTAGATGGCATGGATGTTTTGGATCAAGTCAAACATTTGGATCGGACTCCCTTATTTATCATGATTTCGGCTCACGGCACCATTGAAACAGCCGTGGAAGCCACTAAAAAAGGTGCCTTTGATTTTATTTCGAAGCCCCCAGATCTCAATCGGCTGTTACTCACTGTCCGTAATGCGCTAGACAAAAAGCAGCTGGTCACTGAGACGAAGGTTCTAAAGAAAAAATTGTCTAAAAAGTTTGACATGGTGGGAGAATCACCCGCCCTATTAGCTGTTAAAGATACCATTGAAAAGGTGGCACCTACCGATGCTCGCGTGTTAATTACGGGACAAAATGGTACCGGAAAAGAACTCGTCGCACATTGGATTCATGAAAAAAGTAGGCGCCAAGAACAGCCTTATGTGGCCGTAAACTGTGCTGCAATTCCTTCTGAATTGATTGAATCGGAACTTTTTGGCCACGAAAAAGGATCCTTTACTTCAGCGCACAAGCAGCGTACAGGTAAATTTGAACAAGCAAATGCAGGTACGCTTTTTCTAGATGAGATCGGTGACATGTCTCTTTCTGCGCAATCCAAAGTATTGAGGGCACTTCAAGAAAACCTCATCAATCGGGTGGG
>JBANGF010000330.1:0-2901 GCA_037975655.1 Bacteroidota bacterium
CCCGAACCGATGGTAGCAATTTCCATATCGGGTTCGATCACATCCCCATTGCCAGAGATAATCAAGATATCGTCCTTATCCGCCACGATCATCATGGCTTCCAAGCGGCTAAGCATCCGATCCATGCGCCATTCTTTGGCAAGTTCTACAGCAGCGCGCTTCATGTTATTGCCAAAGGCTCCGAGTTTCTCTTCAAACTTATCCAAGAGTGTAAAAGCATCGGCAGTGGATCCCGCAAAACCAGTTACGATCTTTCCTCCTTGGAGAACTCTTATCTTCTTCACGGTGCTTTTGGCTACTGTATTGCCTAATGTCGCTTGACCATCGGCACCGATAACAACCTCTCCCTTGTGCCGAATGGCTACGACTGTGGTGGATTTAATTTTTTCCATGGAAAATTTAAGTTTCTAGTATTCCAATTTAGAACTCCAGTTCTAGAATAAGTTCAAAAACCATACAAAAGCAAAAAGTCCTAGTTGAACAGGACTTTTTGACAGGTAGTTTTTAGATTAGGATACGCACCGGATCTTCGAGCAAGCCCTTCAGCGTCTGAAGGAATGCAGACCCCACTGCTCCATCCACTACACGGTGGTCGCAAGAAAGTGTCACCTTCATCACGTTGCCAACTTTCATTTGACCGTCCTTCACGATGACTGTTTCCTTGATACCTCCCACTGCCAAGATGCAGGCATCTGGTGGATTGATGATGGCGGTAAATTCATCGATGCCAAACATTCCCAAATTGGAGATGGTAAAGGTATTTCCTTCCCAGTCTTTGGGTTGTAGTTCTTTGTTTTTGGCCTTTTGGCCCAAAGATTTAGCTTGATTCGAAATCTGACTTAATGACAACTGATCTGCAAATCGAATCACTGGTACCAAGAGTCCCTCCTCTACTGCTACCGCCATTCCAATATGAATGTGATCGTTGTAGCGGATTTTATCTCCCAACCAGCTAGAATTTACCTTTGGATTCTGTCGCAATGCCGCTGCAGATGCTTTGATGACCAGGTCATTGAATGAAATCTTTGCGGTACCAAACTCGTTCATGCTCTTTCTCGCCTCGATCGCCTTGTCCATATTGATCTCCATGGTCAAGTAGAAATGAGGAGCCGAATATTTACTTTCAGCCAATCGCTTAGCAATTGTTTTTCGCATCTGAGAAACCTTCTCTTCTCTGAAGCTTTCCTGACCCAATACTGGACTAGCTATGGCTGAGGTGGAAGTTGCTTGAGGACTAGCGGCTGCTGCTACAGGTACAAAGGTCTCAATATCTTTTTTGACAATACGTCCACCTTCCCCGCTACCGGCTACTTGACGAATATCTACCCCTTTGTCAGAGGCAATTTTCTTAGCTAAAGGAGATGCCTTAACACGCTCGTTTCCTGAACCACTAGCAACTGCTGCTGCAATTGGTGCTTGAGCCACTTCTGGGGCAGGTGTAGCCACTGCCGCAGGTACTGCAGGACTGGCCACTTCAACTGGAGCAGGGGTAGATCCTCCTGCCTGATGTGCAGCCAAAAGGCTTTGGTAATCGGCTCCTTTTTCTCCGATCACTGCAATGATCCCATCTACAGGAACACTGCCTCCTGCTTCTACACCGATATACAACAAGACCCCATCTTCGTAAGATTCCAATTCCATGGTCGCCTTATCGGTCTCCACTTCTGCTATAATTTCTCCGGATTTAACTGGATCGCCTACTTTTTTCAACCAAGCAGCTATGGTTCCTTCCTGCATGGTGTCGCTCATTTTGGGCATGGTCACCACGATGGCAGGAATGGAAGCAGTAGATACTGCAGGAGCTTTTGCCTCTGCCACAGCAGGTGCTGGAGCAGCAGCAGGAATTACTACTTCTGCCTTGGTCGCTTCTGCAGGTGCTCCAGACAACAAATGTTGGAATGCTTCACCCTTTTCTCCGATTATTGCGATGATTCCATTGACAGGAACCGAATCTTTCTCTTTTACCCCTACATAAAGCAAAACCCCCTCCTCGTAAGATTCCAACTCCATGGTAGCTTTATCCGTCTCCACCTCTGCAAGAATATCTCCAGGCTTGACAGTGTCACCTACTTTTTTCAACCAGGATGCAATCACACCTTCTTCCATGGTGTCACTCATTTTTGGCATTCTAATAATTTCGGCCATGTTCTATGCGCGCTTGTAGTTTTTAAAGAGCCCAAAAATAGTTTTTAAAAACGCTTTATTCAAATTTATATGCTGTATTTTCCAATCAGTTTTTGACCGCTTGCCTCTATGCCCTTACTTCAACCCAGTACTTACCAAAGGCCTAAATACCTCTTTAACGGACACTTAGAAACAGTTTACCCCGCATTTTTTAGAACGGTAGAACTCATCCCTACACAAAAAGAACGTGTAGAAACTCCTGATGGAGATTTTTTGGAAATTGATTGGCACCAACGAGGTAGCTCAAAACTGGTGGTAATTAGTCACGGATTAGAGGGAAATAGTAGCAGGCATTACATCCTTGGAATGGCCAAAGAAGCCTTGCAAAAGGGCTTTGATGTGTTAGCCTGGAACTACCGAGGCTGTGGCGAGGAACTCAATCGAAAAGCTATCTTTTACCACAGTGGCGCCACCTACGATTTAGACACCATCATTCAGTTTGCCTCTCCGAATTATGCAGAAATTTTTCTTATCGGGTTTAGTTTGGGAGGAAATCTGACCCTCAAATACCTCGGTGAAAAGCGGGAGCGGACACCAAAAATCAAAAAGGGGGTCGCTATCTCAGTACCCCTAGACTTAGGGAGCTCCTGTGATCAAATTTCAAGAATAGCTTTTGGTTTATATACCCAACGATTTCTAAAGACCCTACGGCAAAAAGTTAAAAAAAAGGCAAAAAGATTTCCAAATGAGTTTGACTTAACTAAGTTTTCTACCATT
>JBANGF010000353.1:0-2804 GCA_037975655.1 Bacteroidota bacterium
AAAAGTCATTAGCGACAAGGACTATCCGTTCAATGAGTTGGGCTGAACGAGAAGAAATGATTAGAGAGTATCTCTCTGGTGGATATTCTAAGATTGAAATTTGGCAGAAATATACTGGTCAGTCGAATGAGCATGGTAAAATCCTACACTGGATGCGAATGTTAGGTTATACCGACAAAGTCGGGATTCCAGAAAAAAGGATCCTACCTTTGAGTTTTTCAAATCAAGAACGATCAATTTTGGCTACTAACGAAAACGGACAAGATTCAAAAGATCTTCAAAAACGTATTAAAGAACTTGAGCGGCAACTCGAGAACGCCAAGCTGAAAGCCGAAGGTTATGAGCTAATGATCGAGATTGCAGAAAAGGAATTGAAAATTCCAATCAGAAAAAAGTCAGGCACCAAGTAATAACTACCTTGAAGGAAAGGCATCAACGGCATTCTCTGGGCCGTTTGTGTCTGTTATTTGGTATTACCAGACAGGCCTATTATCAATTTTACTGGCAGGCTAAAGAAACAAGTTTTGAACAGGAACTTGTCATCAAACAGGTTATTGAGATTAGAAAAAGACATCCAAGGCTTGGTGTTCGTAAACTATTGGTCCTATTGGATCCTTACCTACTTGAACACCAAATTAAGATGGGTAGAGATGCGCTGTTCGAACTACTAGCGGCCCATCGCCTATTGATCAAGCGTAGAAAACGCCGTGCTCACACCACACTCTCGTTTCATTGGCTTAGAAAATATCCTAACCTAATACGAGACTATACCCCAATCAGACCTAATCAGTTATGGGTCAGTGATATAACCTATTGGAGACTGAAAGAGAAATTCATTTATATCAGTCTAATTACCGATGCTTATTCACATAAAATTGTTGGATACCAGGTAGACGAAACCTTGGAGGCAGCATCAACCATAGGCGCTCTTAAAATGGCTCTTAATGATGTGATAGGATCAGTTGAAGGCCTGATTCACCATTCTGATAGAGGTATTCAATACTGCAGTCAGCACTATGTAAACCTATTACAGGACAATAAAATACAGATCAGTATGACTGAAAATGGAGACCCTTTGGAAAATGCTGTAGCCGAAAGAATTAACGGAATCATCAAAGGAGAATATCTAGACTGTTACCAGGTAGATACCATCAAAGAGGCCATAGAGTTATTAGAACAGGTTGTAACCCTTTACAACCAGGAAAGACCACACATGAGCATAGGTAACTTTAACCCCGAACAAATACATCAAACCGATCAACAATCGGAAAGACTTTGGAAAAACTATTACACTAAAAATCGTACACTTGTAAACCCATTACAGGACTAAACAAAACTGTAAATCTATATCAGTATTTAACCCGAAACCTGTAAACTTTTTTTAGGACGAGTCAAAATAAACTTTTATTTCTTCCTCTTTTGCGCAGCGGTCCACTCCATGATGGTCACCGGGCGACCGTTGAGCAGTACCGGCGATCCATCCTTATCTGTACGGGCCACATTGGCATGGGAATACACCCAAGACCAGTGTCCATTGTAGTGAAAGTCCTTCCCTCCATAAAATCCTGTCACGTCGGTCACGTTATCGTAAAGCGATAAAAACACGTTTTTCGCACCTGCCTTTTTCATGCGATCGTACAGCGGAAGTACCGTTTCATCGGCCTTGGTGGTCATGTCGTCCTTGGCATGCACAAACCAGATGGGTGTTTGCTTGAGCAACTGCACCTGGGCATCGCTGATAAACTCATTGTTGTAGGCCAATGCAGAGATGTACCCAGCCGCAAAGTAGCTCGGATGCTCCAAAATCAATTTCAAGGACATGTACCCCCCATTGGAGCAGCCACCTACGTAAATGCGACTTGCATCTACTTGAGGATTTTTGGCAACAAAATCTTCAATCAAGGCAAATACAGCCGCATTGTAAATATCATTCACTTGGCCCCTTGTCATGGTCTCCCCTGCATTCATCCAAAAAGTTGGGGTCTGTGGAGCAAGTACAAAAGCCCCTTCGCCAAATAAGGCTTGGATCTCAGGAGAGGCATAGTTAAAGGCCTTATTGCCCATCAACGCAATCGTAGGATCGGTACCTCCCTCTCCTCCACCATGAAGCCAAATGATCAAGGGTGCCTTGCTCGTTATTTTTTTTGGAGAAAAGGCCCCATAAGTCAAGGTCGTGCCTTGATGGGTAAAAGTTCCGGATAGGTCAAACTCATCCACAATGGGACGTACGCGTGCCGACTCCTTGTTCCAGGTTTTGCCTGTCTTCCCATGCACTACCGTAACGCCATAATCAATCCATACATTGGAAGCTCGATTGCCCATGCGCAGGTATTGAATACCCGAACCCAGGGGATTTACGGGACTTACAGCCAATACCAAAGTCAGATGGGACCCATTTTCCACACGATTTCCCTTTTCATCCGAGGCATAAGTATACACTACGGAGCGCTTGCCCGAAGCTTGCGCAGCGGGAATCTCTCCCAAAGAGGTAGAGCGTGTGACGAAAACTTCAAAATCCGCTGGACTCGCGTCTTTCCCTACTTGAGCATGATGCAAAACCACTCGGCTCGCAGCCGGACCCCAATCAAAGCCCTCCATCACGAGGGTATAAGAACCTGGATTTGAAGCCCATAAACAGGCAGTAGACAAAAAGAAAAGGAGGACTAGCGAGAGGATCTTTTTCATGGGAATTTTGGGTCAAGAGTTAATAAGATGGAATATTCAAAAAAAAGCAGACAATCCCAGCAAAAATTATGCAATCGGTGAAATTAAGCGACTTGGAATCAATTCCATGGGGTTAAGTA
>JBANGF010000014.1:0-7468 GCA_037975655.1 Bacteroidota bacterium
TGATGCGCATTTATTCGTATTTGGATGTAAAACAAGCCTTTCAAAACATCAAAAAATGGCCTTTAAAACTGGTTTTTGTTCAAAAAAGACTTTTTCGAACAACTAGTAGAAAAATTTATAGTTCGATTTATTTTTTCGAACTAGGTTTGTTTGAAGCCAAAAATGCATGTTGTTCACCTCGATCCTACTCGTTTTACTTGTTTCAAGCATTTTGCTGATCAGTCATTGGTCGCAGAACAGAGGCATTGTCTACCTTGTAGTCGTCCTTCTTCTTTTTTGCATCCGGCAATTCACTTTTTTATTGATGCATAGTGATGCGCACGTAGAAGTCCTTGCCCTGCTCCTATTCCATTTTGACCCCTTTTCTTTTTTGATGGGACCCTTCTTCCTGTACTACCTCAAAAGCCTAGTGCAGGGGAAGTTGGTGATGGATAAGTACCTGCTTGTGTATACCCTTCCTGCGCTGGTAATTCTGATTAACACCCTTCCTTTTTACAGCTACCCTTTTGCCGAGAAGGTGGCTGAAAGTGCCGCCATTCAAGGAAATTATTTTTTGGATGGCCCGATTGACTTTTCAACCGTATTCTTTCCTTTAAAATATCAGGCAAGGGCTAGCGGACTAGTTAACCTGGTCTTTATCCTGTTTTCCTTTGCCTATCTAATCCGGTTGAAGAAAAACGGTACAACTTCCCTCAAGAAAAAGCTTTCTGTTTTGATCAACCGCATTTTGATGGTCATTCCCATACTTATCATCCCCAATTTGATACTCATAGGCTATGCACTGATTAATTCTCCTGTAAAAGGAGAGTTGATCATTCGGCAAGTCGCTTTCGAGGACAATGGGTTTGTTTTTTTTCTGCCCTTGCTCCTTCCGTTGAGCTTCTTTTTGATCCCAAGTTGGTTGTATTCGGACCAAGAAGGGGTACATGTCATGGATAAAATTCGAGCCTTCCTGCAAGGACTCTGGCAACGTGCAGCAGGGAATCACGCAGCGGCTCCCGCTGAAAAGTCAGCGGATTTGGAGCGCATCCTGACCTATATCGAAACCGATAAGCCTTACGCCAACCTCGACTTCTCCCTACACGATATCTCTCTGGCACTCAATATTCCTCGAATCCGTGTGAGCAACTGCTTCAATAAGGAACTAAACACCTCCTTCCCTGCTTATCGAAATAAATTGCGTGTGGCCCATGCCATCTCTTTGCTGCGAAAGGGGGCACACCTAACCACTTCCATAGAAGGCATCGCCGAGCGATCCGGATTCAAAAGCAAGTCCATCTTCTACTCGGCATTCAAAGAGGAGTACGGTATGACCCCGACCGAGTGGATAAAGAAGAATTTGGAAGTAGAAAAAGAGCCCCTAGTGCAGGAATCTGACTATTCTAAAAATCCAAGCCATGTTGTATAGTCCGCTTATTCTTGTATTCATCATCTCGTTTATTCTCCTAGGGAATCACTGGAGTCAGAACAAAGGGGTGATCTATTTGGTGTTTATCGTCTTAGATAAGGCCTTGACCCAATTTGCTTTGCTTGAGCTCAATGCCACGCAGGACCCGAGTACCTTTACCTGGGTGTACTATTTGGAACCATTAATCGTGCTTCAGGGCCCCTTCTTTTTATACTACCTAAAGAGCATCATGAAGGGGGCTTTCGTATGGGATCGATACTTACTCCTCTTTGCAATCCCGACACTGGTCTTTCTAATCAATTTGATCCCATTCTATGCCTTACCCTATGCAGATCAGTTGGCTTATTTTAGTGGTGCGCTAGTAAATCCAGACATCAAAGGCTACCTATTCCTTTCGCTGGAACAACAATATTATTTTATAGCCATTTACAACACCGCCTTTGTGTTCTATGGGGCTTGGTTTATCTACAACCTGAAAGCGAAGGGTAGTATCTACATTAAAAAGAAGGTGAATATCTTAATCACTCGTATTTTCATAGTATCACTTTTGACCATTATTCCAGGCTTAGTCGTGCTGTTTTTGTTGGCTTTGGAATCAGAACAAGCGGGAATGATTGATTTTTTAAACCCAGATGCGGTCAATAACAATTACTTGTACTTTCAGTCTTTGGTATTGCCTTTGAGTTTCTTTCTTGTTCCCAACTGGTTGTATAATGAAAAGGAGCCCTTTTCCTTTTTAGATAATTTTCGGGCTACATGGAAGAAGGTAGTCGCTTCCAATTCGTCTTTAGCCGAAGAGGATTCCTTCGAAAAATCATCCGATTTGGAGCGAATCGTGGCCTATATCGAAACCGAAAAGCCATACATCAATCTCGACTTTTCCCTGCATGACCTCTCTCATGCACTCAATATTCCCCGTATCCGGGTCACCAGCTGCTTCAATAAGGATTTGAATACCTCCTTCCCTGCCTACCGGAATAAACTGCGTGTGGCCCATGCCATCTCCCTGCTACGCGAGGGTGCTCACTTGACCATCTCCATTGATGGCATTGCAGAGCGCGCTGGATTCAAAAGCAAATCCATTTTCTACACCGCCTTCAAGGAGGAGCATGGAATGACCCCTACAGAGTGGATGAAGAGGAATTTGTAGGGGCTGCCAGGCGGTCTTGCAGCATTTTTAACCGGCTGATTAACGCAGTAAAGGCAGGAGCCTTGCCATAGATCATGTTCTGGGTCATTTTTTCGTAATCGCCCCTGTAGTGATCGAGGAGATGATCTGGGGGAATACAAGCAAGGCTTTGTCTACCGTGGCGGGAATAGTCTATCCCTGTTTGCCTGATGTAGTGTTTTCGATGTGCCACTATCCTTTCAAATAACGGGAGATCCTGAAGTGCCAGTTCAGCATATTCGGATTCGGATAATCGGTAGAGGTCATAGAGGTGCCTTGACATGCGCAGATGTCGCATTTCACTGGCCTTCTTGGTAAACTCTTCGTGCAACAAAAACACCTTTTCAAGGAAGGTGATTTGTGGTGCCATGGCAGAGACTTCAAATCGATTTCCCAATACCTCGACTTGAGGCAAGGCGTTTTCGATTAGCGAATTGACCTCTCGCAGATGGCTGGCATCTTTGATCGCTCTTGCGCTCAGCTCTACTTTAATGGTATTGGGCAGGTAATCCACATTTTCTAAAATAGAAACATACCCGATCACCAATTCCTGTGGATCTACCGTGTCTCTCCTCGTTTCGGGGATGGGAGTCCCATGCACAGAAAATAGTTGTGCAGGAACTCCCATTTCCAAAAGGGTCATTTCCAGATCCGCCTTAAAAGCTGTACTGACAAATTCGCTTGAAATCCTTTTCAGCTTTCTGATTTGGGTAAAAGACAGCTCTTCTCCAAATCCATAAAAAGATCGATCGATGGACAAGTCAATGTCTTCAGAAAACCTGTCAATTACCTGCCAAGCCTTGCTTAACGAAGTTCCCCCTTTGAAATGGAGAGAGGGGGCGTATGTTGTCTTGAAAACAGCAAGCAGTACGAGGGTTACCCAAAGGTCTTTTTCAAGCGCCTTTGCGTTGATCCCGCTTACCGTACTTGCTTGCTGTACCAGGAGCCTGCGCTCTTCTATCGCTAATTCGAACCAATTCATGTGTCGGTGATTTAAAAAGTAGGTTAAAAAGTAATCTCGCAATCCAAGAAGGGGCCAGTTTGATGTCATTGGCAAGCAGCTCAGGATCCTCCTTTTGGATTAAATCATGGAGCTGATGCCTGAGGACATCATCTAGTTGGCTCGGTCCTAATTCATCCAGTGCAAGAATTAGGAGGGAACTGATAGGGCCTTTGAGCGCCAGTTTTTTCGGACTGGCAGATTTAAAAAGAATCTCGTTTGCGCCTATTTTGTACGTTCTTGGCTGTCCATTGGTGATGTACACGTGTTTGGTCGGAACTTGTTGAGAAATGCCCAATTTATTTAAAGCATAAACACCCGCAGGCTTGATCTGAACCTGATCTCTCTCGGCGATAGCCGCGGCTATCTGCTCTAGGGATGGGGTAATGGGGCCAATTAGGGGGTGTTGTTGGGGAACAGCATAGATCCCATTTGCGAGGCGCAGGATGGTCTTGGCTTTTGCCAAACGAGAAAGGGCCATCTTGATGGCATCGTCTGTTCCGAGCATACGGAATGCTGCCGGAAAAAAAATGGTTCCTGGCGTCATTAAATCAATCTGCTTTACAATCTCCTGATGCGCTTTCATCCTTCAAAGGTACTCCATTTTACCTGAGTTTGTTACCTTTTTATATAAAAAAGTAACAAATTTTAAATTAACCAGAAACAGCAATTGCTTTCTTTGGCTATCAGCCCCGGATTTACCTGTTAAGCGGCTTCTTGATCCAAGGCATCCAGCGGGCATCGCAGCCCACTCCGGCTTCAAGAGCAAGTCCATCTTCTACGCGGCAGGTGAAGAAGGATGACAACATGACCCCTACGGAATGGATAAAGAAGAATTTGTAGGGTGCGCTCCACTCAATAAGCTTCCTTTTTTTGTAGGGGTAAGTAAAAAATACGCAGCTATCCCTTAAAGAGTCACGCTTTTTAATTCGGCAGGCTCTAGTAAATCGGATTCGGTGTGTATGTTCTTCAGATGCTGCTTACCTGAAACAAAAAATGGGGACCCATAAGGCCCCCAATTCTGTTTTAAACCATAAACAAAATAAAATTTATCGGACTCCCCAATCGATATAAATGCTAGACCTAGTACCTAGTTTGCTTAATTCTGCCTCAATGGGCTCCACCTTAGCCCACGCTGCTTTACCTAGCTCATTCAACCCTCCCTCGGGGTTATTAAACTTATCTCTTGTGGCTGCATCTTTAAATACAAACAGAAGTCCAATTTTAGTATCAGAGGTTCCTCTTACATAGTTTAATACATGAACTTCACATTCAAATACTTTAGAAAATACCGGAATCAATTTAGATTCTAGAGCAGCAATATATTCTGACTCTGTTGTTGTGCCATTAAGCTTCAAGGTAATATTGTGTACGCCGAGCAAAGCTCCTTTTGGTATCATTTGACCAAATGCGGATGCGCTGAATAGAAGGAAAGCGCAAAGGATTAAGATGTTTTTCATTTTAGAACAAGTTAAGTTTTTGATTTATTTAGTTTGTGATGCTGCTACCTCAGCAGTTAAGGTTACTGGGTCGAACATGCGGTAGATCTGTACTACTTTATCTCCTTCCCACCATAAAATCATGTGAAGAGGAACCTTAGTTTCTGCATTCGTGTACTTCCCTTTACCGGTCCATAAACCCCAATAGCCTGTGGCTACTTGTCCGTTATTTCCGGTAAAAGTTTTCAGCTCGCCTGGTTTTAAGGTCATGGTGATATCGCTGAATAAGGTGTGTGTAAATTGGTCAGCCTTAATAAATTCAGCGCGCCCTCCAGGAGTCACTTTAACCTTATTAAGACTATCCACATTGTTCGCAAATCCATCAATTGCTTTCAGCGTGTCTGCATAGATTTCATGAGCCACAAGGGTGTCATTTTTCATATATTCCTCAATCAATTGCTTTACTTTTGCCGTTTTGTCGTCCAAAGACACATAGGTTCCACCTTCTATATCTTCAGATGCAGCCGCATCTGTAGTTGTAGTTTCTGGCGCTTGACATGCAAGCATCGTCACCATTACAATCAAGAGTAAGAATGATTTTTTCATGTTGATTTTGGTAAAAGGGTGACTTATTTAGTTTGTGATGCTGCTACCTCTACATATAAAGCTGCAGGGTCAAAATAGCGGTATTCACGAACTACTTTATCTCCTTCCCATACAAACACAAGGTGCAATGGCGCTGAAATAGCCGCGTTTGTAAACTTCCCTTTACCGGTCCAGATACACCATACTCCAGAATGAGTTGTTCCATCTGCATACACAAAAGTCATGATCTTGTCAGTCGTCACCTTGATATCCGAAAAATAATCATGGTTCATCCGCTCATTCGCTGCAAAACCTGCTCGTCCCCCAGGGTTGGCCTTTGTCACTCCACCTTCTTGGTTGGCAGCCATTTGATCAAAGATCTCTACTGAATCAACATAGTATTCATAAATCTTTGTGGAATCATTGTTCATGTAGGCTTCTAAAAGCTCCTTTACTTTTTGTGACTTATCATCTAGTGAAGTAAATGTTCCTGACTTTGGATCAGAAGAAGTCGTTGCATCAGCTGTTTTTGTTTCTGGTGCTGCACAAGCAAACATCGTCACAATGACAAGCAAGAGTAGTCCTAGTTTTTTCATACCATTAATTTTTTTGAGGTTGTAAATTGAAATTAGCCTGAGATATTTTTTTAAATATAGGTATCAAAATGAAACTTAAAATAAAGTTGAAATTATTTTTTCAAAAAATTCTACAAAAAAACCTCCGGTTAATTACCGGAGGCTCATGGTGTTGAAATTTGGAGAGGATTTAAAGAACTAGCGCTTCTTTGAATTTTCGATATCCATCCATCATCTCTTTTATATAATTCTCTTTGTCATTTTTCATTCTTGTTTTTACTACACCTGTATAGGTATCCCCTAAGTGATCGTAATAAAAATCTGTAGTAAAAATGGCCATTTCAACCATAATGGGAAAGGTTTCAATTCCTTTTTCTTCCAATAGGTAATGAATATTCTTCTTGTTTGTTTCTCCCTTTTTCCTGCTCAAAAATCCCAATGCTTCTAATTTTTTAAGCCGGTTGGAAAGCATTTTACTCGGCATCAACTCGGGAGAAGTCTTAAATTCATTAAAGGTAGATTTATGACCAAATAGCATGTCTCTCAGGACCAATAAGGTCCATTTATCCCCCAAAACATCCAGGCCGGTTGCTACAGGGCATAAGGATCGGAAACCTTCATTTTTATCTTTTTCCATAAACGCGCACAAAAATACAAAAGAATTAGCACCTGCCGCTGTTACCTACACAAGTCACCGATCGATCTAGTCCAATTCACCCGTTCCGAGCCTAGGGCAGGCCGAGCAACCCTGATCCAGATCAGTGGATTGAGTGTACTGAGCGTTGCTTCTCGTTTAAACTAGAAAAGGAGGAAATAAGTTGGCGAATAGTGGAATGAATTGAACTAATCCGCTAAGTGCACAAGCTAAAATTAACTTTCCTGTGCTCGTCTCACCTTCGCCTTCCTAACCTTCCTGAGAGGCTATTTTTTTTTAAGTGTTAGAAATGTAATTTTGAAGACACACACTACCTAAAGTAACCCTGATGAAGTATTTCAAGTTGAATTACCTAAGAATTTATGGTAGTGGTTTGTTTATCTTGGTAATTTCTTCTGTGTTATTTTTTTGTAATCCAAAAGAGGAAACCACCCCCATCGAAACCCCTAAGAAAGTATTGATTTTAGGAAATAGCATTACCTGGCATCCGCCCGGACCTGACCTCAACTGGTTCGGGAACTGGGGAATGGCCGCAACTGCTGCTGATAAGGATTTTTTATCCCTTTTGACCAAAAAAATCAAAGAAAATAACGAGCAAAATGAAGTACTAGGGAGAAATGTATACCCCTTTGAAAGAA
>JBANGF010000026.1:0-2564 GCA_037975655.1 Bacteroidota bacterium
TATTCCGTAGAGACCCGAGCCTAAGCCTATAAAAAGTGCCGTCATCCCTACTGACCTAAGGCTCACTTGTGTCATAAGCCAGAGGCAAGCTAGGATTCCTAACATGGGAATCAGGTATCCACCTTTCAAAATAAATCTTCCTTTTTCCTGAAATTGAGATCTAAGTCTTGGTATAGCTGCACAACTCATGATGTAAAGAAAAAGTCTTGAGAGCACTGTCATCGCTGCCAAAGCGGTGAAGGATCCAAAAAAGGAGAGTAGAAAAGCTGCCAAACCGAAAAATATAACGGAATTAGCAGGAGTTAAAAACCGGGGATGAACCTCCCCAAACCACGCTGGCAAGAAATTTTCTAAGGAGAGGGCATAGGTCACTCGCGTAGCCGAAAACATGGAACTGATAAGATTGGCAATAACGGAGGCAGTAACGCCTACCATGAGGATAAGCGCCCCAGGAACGCCAAAAAGCACATTTGATGCGTCCAGGAGAGGAGTTTTGGACTGGCCAATCTCGGGAATCGCAGCTTGGGAGACCAATTGAATCAGCATGTAAACCAGCGCTACTACCCCCAATCCTAAAAGCAATCCTAAGGGCATATCCCTTTCGGGTTTTTTTGCTTCCCCCGCAGGAACAACCGCACCTTCAAATCCTACAAAAGCATAGATCAACAGTAAAGCAGCTGCTCCCAAATCTTCCTGTGGGGGAATAGGAGTGCTGAAGGTAGGGAGAACCTCAGCGCCCAGGATGATAAAACCTCCCAAGGGCAAGAGCAATAGTACCGTGAATTTGATCAGGGTGAATAGGGTCATGGATCGAATGGATTCTACAGAACCCAGGACATTGATTCCTCCCAATCCAAGGCAAATGATCCCAATAGAGATCGTTCTACCTATCCCTTCACCTGCTCCAGGAATAAAATAAGCGATGGAATCGGTTAATAAGACTGTATTTGCAGAAAAGGAAATTAATCTGGCCAAATAATACAGCCAACCCCCTTGAAAACCAATAAAAGATCCAAATGCTAGGGTTCCATAACGAATGGGGCCACCCGTACCTCGGAAATAGCTTCCTAGTTCGGCAAAACACAAAATGACGGGTAATATCAGGAGTGCACAGAAAGCATATACCAACACGCTATATTCTCCTGCCAAAGCTGCTGCTCCACTGGGGAGTCCAAAAATCCCTGCACCAATCAGTCCATTGACTACGAGCATCCAAATTCCCCAAAGACCTAAATTTCGTGGGAGTTTTTCTTCTATCGGGGTAGGAGTCTTTGAATTCACCTCTCAGGATTTTTTTGAGACCATAGTCTCAAGATAGGGAAAAGAAATTCTAGTAAGGCTTCACTTTGGGTTTTTCCATTCCAACACTTCCATGGTATTGAGTTCGGGTCCTCCACCTCGGTTGCCCGAACCTGCATATACCCAAATTTTACCTTGTAAAAATGCCGCCCCAGTGCCGTGACGTCCTTGAAGTAGTGAAGGAAGGGTAGACCAAGTACCTGTACGGGTGTGTAGCACCTCTACTTCCGCGTGGGCGGGAGTTTGGCTGCTGCTTTCCCCATTCAATACGACGAGGTAAGGTCCAATGCCCAAATTAGAATTTCCCGCTCTGAGTGTAGGCAATTCGGTTTCAAGGGTAGACCAGCTCTGTGTGACAAAATCAAACACGTCAACCTCTTTATTGGTCAATTCCAGTACTTTTCCAATTTTAGCATAGGAAGTTCTCCCTCCTGCAAGGTATAGTTGGTCTTCCACTAGGGCTGCGCTCACATGATCTCTAGCCCTTGGAGCACTGGGTAAAGTTTTCCATGTACCCGTGTTGGGGTCCAATTCATCAAACCAGCGAACAAATCCGTCGTAGTGACCATCTTGTATCCCGCAAACCACGTAGATTTTATCGTTTCTGACCACTACACCTGCCGATCCTCGCAACCTATTGGTTGGTAGTGCTGGTCCCTCTCTCCAGGTACGGGTCTTGGGATTGAAAATTAGAATAGTAGGAATTGGGGTTTCGTGAGGGTAAGTTCCTGTCAAAGCTCCTACGACCCAGATTTCCTCCTTGTAGGCAATGGCTTGGAAATGGTGGATTTCCATAGGCGCATCCGCAAGCGTGGTCCAAGTAGACGTGCTGGGATCAAATTCTTCTACGGGTCGATTTCCTCTTCCCCCTAAAGCATAAAGTTTGCCTCCGCAGGCGACGAAGGAACTTTCGTGACGAGGAATAGGCTCACCTTGATAGCTTACTGGTGTCCAGCTTTCCTGGCCGTGGGCAACTTGGAAAACAAGACAGGCGAAAAAGAATAGAACTTTTTTCATAATAGAATTCAAGTGAAGGGTGAAACTTTTCGCAACGCTTTCCTTCCAAAGGGAGGATGAAATTAAAATTAGGGAATGAAAGTTATTTATTTCCCAAAATCTAAGATTCCTTTTATCGCATTGATTTCGCTCATTTCCTCCAGGAGCGCATGTGCATCCTCATTGGCGATTTTTGATCTAAATGCACTCAGGTTGGCAATGTACCCATCGAGTGCACTCAATACATTTTCTTTGTTTTCAATAAAGAT
>JBANGF010000034.1:0-3461 GCA_037975655.1 Bacteroidota bacterium
GAAATTTTATTCCCATTAAAAATATAGTTGGCATGAATCCCCGCCTTAAATACCTCAAGGTCGGAACGAATGTAATTCTGACCTCCTTCGATTCCACCAGGTACGCGGTACCCTTTGTAATCCTGCCAAAAAAAGTCAATGACCCAGTTACGGGGATAAATATGTCCCTGAAAATCAAAAAATCGCGGATACTCCGGTTCAATTTTTTTATTCAAAAAAACAAAAGGGATCGCCACATTGAGCGTAAACTTTTTGTAGCTCAGCCCAATCCCAATATTCACCCCCCTATTGGGAAGGTAGCGCAGGTCTTCCTTAGGAAAGTTGAGACCTGTATATTTTTGGGATAAGTAAGTCCGCAACACGAGTACTTCAGGCTCCTCCACTACATAGCTGCTGTCCCATTTGCTTTGAGCCAGAATTATTCCTGTGGAAAGGAATAAGAGGAGAACGAAGAAGGCAAGGCTTCTACCCATGCTTGGAGATTGATTTACAGGGCTAAAGGTAACCAAAATGTGGAAGCTCGGAAGACTCCTCAAATTTCACAAAAAATGGTAATTTTGAACAGAGGTTTTGTACCTCCACCCAATCGCATTATGGCTACAAACTCCTCCCCATTCCAGTCTTTGAAAAGAAACCTACAGCAGCGCTGGAAAATGCTTCGATTCAACCTAAGTGCCTCCAACAATCCCCTGTTCATCGGGTTCTACAGGAATTTTTACAATCCTAAAAAAGGAAGTTTGTCTGACTTTTTGAGTCAGTATTCGAAGTCTAAACCTGGAAATTTTACGGTGGTCCAAATCGGCGCCAACGACGGCATCACCCACGATCCAATCCACAAGTTTATCAAACGAGACGATTGGAAAGGCGTGCTTTTGGATCCACAGCCAGATGTATTTCATGAATTCCTGACCAAGATCTACGCCAAAAACAAAGGCATCCACCCACTCTGCGCCGCCATTGGCGAAAAAGACGGCACGCAGCCGATCTACAAAGTAGGATTTTCGTCCATGCGCTGGGCCACAGGTCTGGCCTCCTTTTCCAAGGAGAAAATTGAAAAGGCCTTTGAAGATGGAATTGTAGCATCCAACTGCAAGCGCTTTGGCATTGAAATCCCAGAAGACCAAAGCCAGTGGATCAGCCACGAAGACGTGCAGGTAATTGCACCAGCCACGCTCATTCAAACCTACAACTTGCAACACATTGATTTGCTTCAAATCGATGCGGAAGGCTACGACTTGGAGGTCATTCGAATTTTTGATATCCCCAAGACCCGACCACAGGCCATCATTTTTGAGAATGTGGGGTTAAATGCCGCAGATTATTCTGCCTGCCTGAAATTGTTGGAAGAACAGAATTACCAATTGAAAAAATTTGGACCCAACACCCTAGCCCTGCAAAAACCGCTGGGTGAATTTGCTTCCTTTTTTAACGCATGAGCCTTGGATTGATTTCTGTCATTGTCCCTTGTTACAACCAGGGGATTTACCTGAAGGAAACTATCCAATCCGCACTAGCCTCTACCTACCGCCCACTCGAAATCATCATCATCAACGACGGCTCCACGGACCATTCTTTGGAAATCGCCAAGGAATTGGAAGCACAGCATCCAGAAGTGCGTGCACTGGACCAAGCCAATGCCGGCGTCACCAAAGCCCGTAATGTGGGCATTGCTGCTGCCCAAGGGGAATACATATTGCCCCTGGACGGAGACGATCTGATTTCTGCTACCTACATTGAAAAGGGTATTGCCCTCCTTTCAGCACGTCCTGAAATCAAAGTAGTTTACTGCCAAGCCGAGAAATTCTCAGACTCAGGTCGCAAGCCCTGGAAACTGAAACCTTTTAGCCTGCAGCAGCTAGCCAAGGACAACATGATTTTTGTGTCGGCTCTCTTTCGCAAAGTTGATGCGTTAGCGGTAGGAGGATTTTCCGAAGACATGCAGCTGGGTCGAGAGGATTGGGAGTTCTGGATCAAACTCCTCAAAAATGGCGGCGAAGTGGTGCAACTTCCAGAGGTAGGCTTCTTCTATCGACTCACGCCTTCGAGCAAACGGAAAAAAACCGGGGGTACATCCTTCAAAAAGGCCCGCATCGCCTACCTCAATGCCAAGCATGCCGATTTTTTTGAGCGGGAACTAAATGGCCCGCTTCGGATTCAACGTACCTGGTCTAAACCCTACAATACGCTCCTGAAATTTTTGGGAAAACTGTAAGCCCTCCTCAGGCTAAATTGACTGTCGACCGTGGACCGTCATCTGTGGACTAAATCTTATCCAAGCCCTTCCAAAACTTTAAAAAATAGTACTTCAGCGGATTGCTGTACTTCAATTGCTTCCATGGGCGACTGGCATGAGGGCGATGCCACACCGGTGCATGCATCAGCACGGTATTTTTGAAGCCCAGTTCCAGCGCTTTTTTGGAAATAAACGTATCGTACCAGTCCTTGGCCTCATCCAAGCCTTTGAAATCGTAAGCCTTCAGAAAAGTAGGTGAAAAAAGGGTGCAGCAAAAACTCAGGCTGCGCTGGGTAGCGATGACCGGCTCTTTGACGCCTTTGAATTTGAGGTAAGGAAAATTAACCACCCCCTGTTCATCTACAGTCACCGATCCAATCAAGCCCGCATCAGGATCAGCATCCAACTGCTTCAAAAGGGTTTCGATAGTAGTCGGAGTCACCACCACATCCGATTCCACTACCAAAAGCGGAATTCCTGCATCCAAGGCTTGCTGTTGGGCTAGCTGCAACACCAATTTGTAGTTGGGCGAAGGATGATCAGTCAAGTCCTCGATATGAATCAGTCCATAGCCCAGTTCGGCTCGGTGCTTTTCCAAGCTGGCCTTGGTTTCCTCCGTACTAAAATCATTGAAAATGACATGCTGAACCTTAACCGTGGAAGCAGCGATTGCTCGCGCAGTATCCAAGGTGGTCTCGATGGCATTTTTAACTGGAGTGATGACAAGTACCTGAGCCATGGGCTAGCGGGTTGGAAAGATGGGGAAAATAAAAATGCCTGCTCGGTTGGGTTGAACCCAGCTAAGCAGGCAAGGTAAGGAAGCTTAAGCCAGCTCGCCAAAGGCTTTTTTCATACGCTTCATCGCCTCAATCAAGTCGGCTTCAGAAGCAGCATAGGAAATTCGCACGCAGTTGTCCGCACCAAAAGCAGATCCGGTCACAAGGGACACATTGGCAATGGCGAGCAGGTACATGCAGAGGTCATCTGCATTGTTTACCTGATGTCCATGTGCTGACTTCCCAAAAAAGGCAGTGACATCTGGGAAGAAATAGAAGGCTCCTTCAGGCACATGGGTTTTGATGCCCGGAATATCTCTGAGCAAGCCCAACATCAAATCACGACGCTTCAAGTACTGAACAGCCATTTCTTGAGAAGGACCTTGATCTCCTGCAATTCCTGCCAAAGCCGCACGTTGGGCGATACCTGTGTTGCCTGAGGTAAACTGGCC
>JBANGF010000050.1:0-2657 GCA_037975655.1 Bacteroidota bacterium
TTCGCTGGGTATGGTAGTTGGGACCAAAAGCCTGTTCGATGGCGGTCTTGGCTGCGGCCAAGGCATCTTGAGACAAGTTGGTGCTATCGGTACGCATGTAGGTAATCTTTCCCGCTTCGTACAATTTCTGGGCCACCTGCATGGTTTGGGCCACCGAAAAATACAATTTGCGAGAGGCTTCCTGCTGAAGTGTGGAGGTGGTAAATGGGGCTGCAGGAGTCTTTTTGGCCGGTTTCTTTTCCAGGTTGGCTACGGAGTAACTCGCATCTAGGCAGTTTTTGAGAAATGCCTCTGCTTCTGCCTTGGTTTCAAATTTCTTCGGCAACTCGGCCTGGAAAGACTTGCCTTCCACCTCGAAGAGGGCGGTGATCCGGAATGCAGATTTGGAATTGTGCGCCTCGATTTCTCGTTCGCGCTCCACAATCAAGCGCACGGCTACCGACTGCACACGTCCAGCAGAAAGACCGGTTTTAATTTTTTTCCAAAGAATAGGCGAAAGTTCAAAACCTACCAATCGATCCAAGATGCGTCGTGCCTGCTGGGCATTGACGAGATCGTAGTCGATGGTTCGGGGGTTGTCGATGGCCTTTAGGATCGCATTTTTGGTGATCTCGCGGAAGACGATTCGTTTGCAATCTTGCTCCTCCAACTTCAACACCTCCTTCAAGTGCCAGGAAATGGCTTCTCCTTCGCGATCATCGTCACTCGCTAGGTAGACCATGTCGGCATCCTTCACCAGAGACTTTAGGTTTTTGATCACTTCTTTTTTATCTGCCGTCACCTCGTAGGTGGGCTTGAAGCGATTTTTGATGTCAATGGCCTTGTCGCCTTTCGGCAAATCCCGCACATGTCCGTAGCTGGACACGACCTTAAAGTCCTTTCCCAAGTACCCTTCGATGGTTTTGGCTTTGGCGGGGGATTCTACGATGACAAGGTTTTTCGACATAAAAGTGGAGTGTAAGGGAGTTTGCACCCTAAATGGAGGGCTAAAAATAGAGGGGATTGGCTTCTCGTGCAAATTAATGGATGTGATTATCCGCAAATTGGCCCTGTAATCCTAATCTTAATTTTCTAGTAGCGGATAATCGTCCACCGTCCACCGTCAACAGACGACAGCAAATTGTGATCTAAGACATGGATCTGAGGTGGGCCATGAACTTTGAATTTTGTAATTAAATTGGCAGTTGACCGTCGACTGTGGACCGTCGACTCATTTTATCTCCCTCAACACATCCTCCTCAGTATACCTCGGCGCTCCTCCTTTTTGCGTAGCGACGTAGCCACCTAGCTTGCAGGCAAAATCGATGATTTCCTCTGGGGACTTTTCCGCCAGGTACATCTTGATAAAGCCGCTCAAAAAGGCATCGCCAGCCCCGATAGAATCCTGGAATGCCACCTTGTAGCCAGGATGCTCGACTAAGGAGCCCTTTTGGTAGATGGCCGCACCCTTGGATCCACGCGTGATGCAGATGATGGAAATGGGGTAATGCGCACTCAAGTAGTCACATAGGCCTGGAATAGTAGCTTCCGTACTGAAGTGCGCGGCAAAGACCTCCAGCTCGTCCTCGTTGATCTTGAGAATGTCTGTGTAGCCCAATAGCGTTTCAATCACCTCGAAAGAATAGTGGGGTGGACGCAAGTTCGCATCAAAAACGCGGAGGGTAGGGTGACGGAGCAACTTGAGTAGCGTGGCCAAACTTTCGGGATGACGTGCCCCCAGCGTACCGAAAAGAAAGGCATCGGACTCTTCTACGATGCGGTCTTGCTCAGGAGACCAGGACAAAAAGTCCCAAGCCACAGGAGCGAGGATGTCGTAGCGGATGTTTTCGGGGTCACTCGTATCGACCACTACCTTGGAAGTGTCCTGGTTTTCCTTCACTTGCACCAAATCCAAAGGGAGATCGAAGGAACGTAGGAAGTCGAGCAATTTTTCCCCGTCGGCATCCTTACCCACAGCAGAGATCAATCGGGTGGGAAGACCCAGTTGGTGCAGGTGCAAGGCCACATTCATGGGTGCACCACCCGGCACCGCACCGGTGGGGAGGCAATCCCAAAGCATTTCTCCAAAGAGGACGACGGGTTCAGACATTGTTTTTTTGTAAAGCTTGTTGAATTTCTTCTAGGGATCTTCCCTTGGTTTCCGGCATGGCAAATCGTACCCAGGCCAACTGCACCACCATCATCAGACAGAAAAAGGCGAAAATGTAGCCGGGACCAAATTGGTTGGCAAAGAAAGGAAAGACGTTGGCAATCACTGCTGCCAAGATCCAGTGGGTAAAGGAGCCGAGCGATTGCCCATAGGCACGGAGTTCATTCGGGAACATTTCTGCGATAAATACCCAGATCACCGATCCCTGACCTACGGCATGGGAGGCTATAAATCCAAATACAAAGATGGGAAGCCAGAAACTTGGGATGCCTGGCCCGAGAAAATTGTAGGCCATCAAAGTCAGCGAGATGATGTAGCCGAAGGAACCAATGTACATCAATTTCTTGCGTCCGATACGGTCGATCAGGTAGAGACCAAAGAAGGTGGCAAAGAGGTTGACCAATCCGATGCCTATCGTGGAAATCAAGGCATTCTCTGTGGAAATTCCCGCCATCTCAAATACCCGAGGTGCGAAGTAGATGATCGCATTGATGCCAGAAACCTGGTT
>JBANGF010000051.1:0-6842 GCA_037975655.1 Bacteroidota bacterium
AGTGAAGCAGTTGGTTCTGAACGATAAGAAAGCTGCTCTTATTCAAGAAAAGTTAAAGGGTAAAACTACCTTGGAACAAATGAAGTCGGTATTCCCTGAGGCTTCAATTAATGAAGTTCCAGGATTGCGTTTGAGTGATGCGGTAATTCCAGGTATTGGATTTGCCCCAAAAGCAATCGGAACCATCTTTGGAATGAAGGCAGCCGGTCAGCTTACTAAGCCTGTACAAGAAGACATCGGTGTCCTTGTGGCCAAAGTGAATAACTTAACTCCTGCAGCAGCTATTGGAGATTATACTTCCTACCAAGCGCAGTTGGCTCAAGGAGCTTCTCAGCGTATGACCTACCAAATCATGATGGCCCTTCAAGAGCTTGCCAAAGTGAAGGATTACCGATACAAGTACTTCTAATTTAGAATACAGTTAACGAAACCCATGTCGAGAGACATGGGTTTTTTTGTGCCACAATCTTCCTAGAAAGGATTAATTTTGACTATGAAATCGACCTTTGATCCCAATGCCTTTAAAGAAAAGTTAGAATCTTTCGGTACTTTTCCCATGGCTTACCTCTTTAAGTTTATTGTTCCATTCGGGAAGGAGGGAGAAATAGCTGCTATCTTCCCAGGCGAAGAGGTGATCTTGAAGCCGAGTAGTGGAGGAAAGTACATCAGCACCACCATCAATAAACGTGTGGAAAGTGCGGACCAGGTGATTGGCTTGTATGAAAAGGCGGCGAGCATTGAAGGCGTAATTTCACTTTAAAGGAAATCGTATGTGGAAAGAAGAATCAAACCAGTTGAAAAAGAGCTTCACGTTTTTTGATTTTACGGAAGCCTTTTCATTTATGACTCGCGTAGCATTTTTGGCGGAAGCCCATCAGCATCATCCCAATTGGTCCAATGTGTACAATCGAGTAGATATCGCACTGACCACCCATGATGCTGGTAATGTGGTGACTGAAAAAGATCGGAAATTGGCGAAAGCCATAGATCAACTCCTGGTATGAGTCAGACCGTGGTTTCCTTGTATTTGGTGCCTACCCCGATTGGAAACCTTCGGGACATTACCTTGCGTGCCATCGATACCCTACAGGCCGTGGATGTGATCCTTGCAGAAGATACGCGTACAAGTGGCATCCTATTGAAACACATTCAAATCTCTAAAAACCTGCAGAGCTACCACAGCTTCAATGAACACAGGGCAGTAGAAAAGTTGGTGGAGCGCATGAAAAATGGAGAAACCTTTGCCTTAATCAGTGATGCGGGTACCCCGGCGATATCCGATCCAGGATTCTTGCTCGTACGGGCGGTGCTTGCCGCAGGTCTAGAAGTGCAGTGCCTGCCTGGGGCTACCGCATTTGTGCCTGCCTTGGTGGCAAGTGGTCTGCCCAACGACCGTTTCGTGTTTGAGGGATTTTTACCCCATAAAAAGGGAAGAAAAACGCGGATCGATGCACTTCTAGACGAAAGTCGAACCCTAATTTTTTACGAATCTCCGCACCGTTTGCTCAAAACCCTAGAGCAGCTCGCAGAAGCTTTCGGCGCCGATCGGCAGGCAGCTGTAGCACGTGAGTTAAGCAAGTTGCATGAGGAAATAGCCCGCGGTACCCTGGTTGAACTCATCGACTACTACCAAGTGAATCCCCTTAAGGGAGAAATCGTGCTCGTGGTGGCAGGCTGTGCCGAGCAGCGAGAAACTCGAGCCGAAAAACAGGAAAAGAAGCAGGCGGAATGGAAAAAAGAAAAGAAATCCCGAAAGGAAAGAGACTAAACGTAATCCTATGCTGACTACAGCCCAACTTTCCCAGCTCCTAGACCAAACTCGCAAAATTGCCGAGGAGGTAGGAACTTTTATTGAAAAAGAGCGACTTCATTTTTCCATGGACCGGGTGGAGCACAAGGGATTTAACGACCTGGTTTCTTATGTGGACAAAGAAGCTGAAAAGCAACTAGTAACTCAGCTGCAGGCCATTTTTCCAGAGGCAGGATTCATCACTGAGGAGGGTACTAATACTACTCGAGGAGAAGTGTACAATTGGGTCATTGATCCCTTGGATGGAACCACCAATTTTATTCATGGGCTCCCCGTCTTTGCGGTAAGTATTGGCTTTATGGAGCGGGATGAGGTCGTACTGGGCGTAGTCTATGAGGTGAATCGCAAGGAGAGTTTCTATGCCTACAAAGGTGGCGGTGCATTTTGTAATGGAGTCAAACTATCGGTAAGTAGCGCCCCTACCTTGGCCGCATCCTTAATTTCCGCTGGCTTTCCGTATAACCGCCTTGATTTGATCGATCGGTACTTGATGATCAAAAAATCATTAATGGAGAAGACCCATGGGTTGAGGCAACTCGGCTCGGCCTCAGTGGACCTTTGCTATGTAGCGGCAGGTAGGACAGAGGCCTATTTTGAATACAACCTCAACTCCTACGATGTAGCTGCTGGGGTGATCCTAGTACAAGAGGCGGGGGGCATGGTCACCGATTTTGGAGGAGGAAAGGACTATATTTTTGGGAGGCAGCTTGTCGCTACTAACCAATTCATCCACAAGGAGCTGTTGGAAGTAATTGCAGCGCACTGGAGCTTTTAGCTCACTAAAAACTGCCAAAGAAGTAGGCTGATCCCACAAAGTGGAATGCCAAGTCCAGCAAGCAAGGTGGCTAGGCGAGGTTGAAGTCCAAACTCCATCGCGAGCAGTGCTCCTGAAATCATGGGTGCCATTCCACTTTCTAGAACGAATACCTTAAGGGTGAGACTATCTGATGGCAGGAAAAGTCCATAGAGCAACCAAACGCATGCAGGGGCAAGCAGTAATCGGTACCCCAAGCCGTACCAGAGGTACTTGTTTTGGGTCCATTTGCGATCCAAAGATAGGGTCAATCCAATGACTGCCATGGCTATTGGAGCCATGCTTGTTCCAATGCCTTGAAGCCAGGGTAGAAACATACTTGGTAAAGCAACTCGGAAATAGCTCATCACTAAGGTTGCTAGTAACAAGAGGAACGGAGGGAATAGCATCATTTTTTGAAAGACCTGGAGCACAGAGCGGCCTCCATCCCCATACCTGGATCCGATGTAGACTCCAAGCGTGCTGACTAGCAAAAAGGAGCCTCCTTGGTCAATCAAGAAGGCAGTGGGCAAGGCCTCCTTCCCATACAGTAGCTCCAATATTGGAAATCCTAGAAAGGAGGTATTTCCAAGCCCAGAAACCAAGATCAAGCAGCCCGTGGTTCGCTTATCCCAGCCCAATTTAGAACCAAGAAAAGCAAAAAAGGCCCAAGAAAGCAGGAAGGTAAACCAAGCGGATGAGGGAGCCAGAAGCAAATCCCATTTTAGCTGTAATGGAGGGATGTGCAATAGGGCAAGTGCAGGAAGTGCGAGGTAGATCAGGTAATTCTTCCCATAAAGCGCCACTTTTTCCTTCGGAAATCCAGGAAAAAACTGAAGTGCTACACCACAAAAAAGGCTGAAAATAGCGATCCAAAGGCCCATGTGAAGGGGATAAAGAAGAGGTAATTGTAGGGTAACCTAAATATAATGTAAACTACTTGTAACCAAATGATTGCCACGGTAGTTTTAGTAGAAACAAAGCAAAAAATCATGAGCAAACACCTGCCTATTTACATCGAAGGGGAAAAATGGATCCCACTTACTTATTTTTCGGAACAAGAAAAAAAGTCATTTAAGGAATGGCTCCCCAGTTACCGCCTTAAAGAAGTGATGCTTCCCGGTGTAATCCTAACGGAATGCTTGGATTTTAAAACCTATTCCTGCTGGTTGCGCTTGAAAGAATTGACCTTTTCAAAATCCCCTATTCTAGATTTTTAGTCTAGACCTACTTGTTTTCGTTTGGCGTCAAAGTAGTTTTTTAATTCGGGATACCAATCACTTTCGGTTTCTGGGAATCCATCGAGGACCAATTCCATGTTCCTTTCCAATTCATCTTGATTGAGCTGCATTCCTTCGATAAGGTAGATTAGGTCTTCAAGGGTTAGTGGCTCCTCACTAGCACTAGGGTAAAGCAGGTATTCATTTCCATAAAAGTCCACTGCTTCGAATTGAATTTTTTGATCCAGGTCATGCGCATAAATGCTGATTTGTTCGCCCCAAGTACTTTCTGGATAGTGCAATCGCACCAGTAGCACTGAGGTGATGCCTTCAGAAAAATAAGTTGCTGGTCGAAATAAAAAATTCATAATTCCTAGAATAGATTTCAAAATACAGGATTTACTGCTAAGAACCGAAACGATTTTTTGTTTTTTAAATCCGTGAAAGAAAATTCAAATTTAGTCATAGACAAATGGGGCATTCAATTGGATAATCAGGACTTTAGGCCTATTTTTGAATTCCTGAATACACTCATAGTTTTAGATTTCCCAAAAAGATTTATTGCGTTTCGCTATCCTCGATTATGAAAAGAGATTCCTTGATTTTTGACCTAATATCCAAAGAAGAAGACAGACAGAGAAGGGGCATTGAGTTGATTGCTTCTGAGAACTTTACCTCCAAGCAAGTGATGGAAGCTGCAGGTAGCGTGCTGACTAACAAGTATGCAGAAGGTCTTCCTAGCAAGCGCTACTACGGAGGATGTGAAGTGGTGGATGAGATTGAGCAACTCGCGATAGATCGAGCCAAGAAATTGTTTGGAGCCTCTTGGGCCAACGTACAGCCACACTCCGGGGCACAGGCAAATGCTGCAGTGATGCTAGCTTGCTTGAATCCTGGCGATGCTATTTTGGGATTTGATCTTGCGCATGGAGGACACTTGACTCACGGATCTCCTGTCAATTTCTCAGGGAAGCTGTATCAGGCTAATTTTTATGGAGTGGAAGAGGCTACAGGAGTGATTGATTACGATAAAGTGGCTGAAAAAGCACTTGCTGTACAGCCAAAGATGATTATTTGTGGGGCTTCGGCCTATTCTAGAGACTGGGACTATGCCCGATTACGCGAAATAGCAGATGAAGTGGATGCTTTACTATTGGCAGACATTTCTCACCCTTCTGGCTTAATTGCTAGAGGATTACTCAATGATCCGCTAGAGTACTGCCACATTGTGACCACGACGACACATAAGACACTGAGAGGCCCAAGAGGAGGTTTGATCCTAATGCGTGAAGACTTCGACAATCCTTGGGGATTGACTACGCCTAAAGGAGAAATTAGAAAAATGTCTGCGCTTTTGGACATGGGTGTTTTTCCCGGAACACAAGGCGGACCTTTGGAACACATCATTGCAGCCAAGGCAATCGCCTTTGAAGAAGCCCTTTCAGATGAGTACATGGATTATGTAGTTCAAGTCAAATTGAATGCTTCTGTGATGGCGGATGAGTTTGTGGCTCGAGGATATAAACTAATTTCAGGAGGTACGGACAATCACCTCATGTTGATTGACCTTAGAAATAAGGACTTGACAGGAAAAATAGCAGAGGAGACTCTAGGAAAAGTAGACATCACCATCAACAAAAACATGGTGCCTTTTGATACCAAATCCCCTTTTGTAACATCTGGTATGCGCGTTGGTACTGCTGCAGTGACTACCAGAGGATTGAAAGAAGCAGATATGAAGAAAATCGTCGATCTAATTGATCGAGCACTTCAGCAGCACCAAGATGAGGAAGCATTGGCAAAGATCAAGGCGGAAGTCAACGCTTGGATGGTTAAATTTCCCTTGTACTAATTATTCCAAACACACGTGGCACTAGACCAATACCAAGAAGAAGAGGAAGGAATGTCCTTTTTGGACCATTTGGAAGCCTTAAGATGGCACTTACTCCGTGCGGTCACTGCAGTGCTTATTTTCACGGTAGTTGCATTCATTGCGAAGGATTTTGTTTTTGGGGTGTTGATTCTAGGCCCTTCTAAAGTTGACTTCCTCACCTATCGGGTATTGTGCGATGTCGGGAATTATTTTGGTATTCCTGCTCTTTGCATCAATGAGTTACCCTTTACTCTTCAAAGTCGCCAAATGACTGGTCAGTTCTCCATGCACATGACTTCGAGTATGGTGGTTGGATTGATTGCGGCATTTCCTTACCTATTCTATGAGGTGTGGCGATTTATAAGCCCAGGACTTTATGCTAAGGAGCGAAATGCTGCCCGTGGAGCGGTATTCTTTGTGAGTTTCCTTTTTCTTTCAGGAGCATTATTCGGGTACTATGTGCTTACCCCAATGTCGATCAATTTCCTAGCCAATTACCAGTTGGATCCTAGCATTGCAAACGAATTTGACATCACCTCCTATGTCTCTACCTTATCCATGTTGGTTTTGGCATCAGCGATTATGTTTCAACTGCCAGTAGTGGTTTACTTCTTGTCGATGTCCGGTTTGGTGACCTCCAAGATGTTGAAGTCCTACAGAAGACATTCAGTTGTGGTGATTTTGATTTTATCGGCAGTAATTACTCCTCCAGATGTGATTAGTCAATTGTTAATCGCCATGCCAATCCTAGTCTTATACGAAGTAGGGATTCTAATTGCGAAGCGTTTGGAAAAAAAGCGAGCGCTTCGAGATGCTGAGTTCGAGCAAAATAGGGATGCCAATTAATTGAAGCTATGGCATTACGAATCGCAATCGGTGGAGATCATGCAGGAGTAGGCTACAAGGAGCAGTTGCATCAGCATCTGCTTGCACTTGGCTACCAAGTACAGGATTTCGGACCTGTGACCACCGCATCTGTAGATTATCCAGACTATGTACACCCACTTTCCAAGGCTCTGGAAGCAGGCGAATTTGATTTTGGGATTGTGATTTGTGGGAGCGGAAATGGGGTAGCCATTACTGCCAACAAGCACCAGGGAATCCGGGCAGCACTCTGTTGGAACGAGGAACTAGCCGCGCTTGCTC
>JBANGF010000053.1:0-4090 GCA_037975655.1 Bacteroidota bacterium
TGAATAATTTGGAACCCCACAGTTCCTTTTTGCTTATCTTTGGGAGTTTTTAAAAACAGAACGACCACTTGGAGGAGAACTACATCAAACACCAATACGCTCCCATTTTGCCTGAAAAAGACGAATGGCCTGTGGTTAAGCTCGCCCGTGAGCGGAAGGAATTTGTCAAAAAGGTAGCCAACCTTGCGGAAGGGAGAATTTTAGACCTGATCGGGAAGAATCCCGAAATCTTGAAGGAAGAGCTTGAGACAACCCTCTATCGGGAAAAACTACGCATTAAGCAAAATCCTTGGGATGTGGATCCTGACGATGAAGGTCCTTTTTGGGGGGAAGTAAAAAGCAACTTGCTTCAAATTCATACCGAAGTTTCTGGAAATAAAGCCAAGAAATTGGAAGCCTACCAGGCGGTATTGCGTAAAATCACTGCGCGCTATTCCGAAGAAATTGCATCTAATTTCAAAGCATCGCATTACAAATTTACCCGAAGGGTGGTGACCTTTGGCTTCTCACGCCTACTCAACGCTGCTCGGGTAAAGGGTTTTGGGTCCTTGTTCAGCAATCAATATACCCTCCAAGATAAAATTCAAATTACGGGGCAAACTGCTCAGCTTCGGGAGTTAGCCCGAAAAGGAACTGTGGTGATGGTACCTACCCATTTCTCGAATTTGGATAGCATCCTCATTGGATGGATTATTTCCGTTTTGGGAATGCCTCCATTTATCTATGGGGCGGGCCTGAACCTGTTTAATATCTCGATTTTTGCCTATTTCATGAATGCCTTAGGCGCCTACAAGGTGGATCGAAGAAAGAAAAACATGATGTACTTGGAGACTTTGAAAACTTATTCCAAGGAGGCAATTCAATTTGGTTGTCATAGTTTGTTTTTTCCTGGAGGAACTCGTTCTAGAAGCGGAATTATTGAATCTAAACTCAAGTTAGGGCTGCTTAGTACAGCCATAGAAGCCCAGCGCGCCAATTTTCAAAATGGCATTTCCGATGTGTCTGGAAAGATTTTTATTGTCCCTGTGACCATCAATTACCACTTTGTGCTAGAGGCACCAGGACTTATTCAAGATTACCTGAGCCAGACTGGACAGGAACGGTATTATAAGGAAAACGATGAATTTTCTACTTCTTACAAGATTTCAAAGTTCCTCTTCAAGTTTTTCACCAAAGGGTCAGACATTTCTGTTTCCATAGGCCGCGCCATGGATGTTATGGGAAATTATGTGGATGAAGAGGGCAAAAGTTTAGACAAGTGGGGGCGTGTGGTGAATACCCAAGAGTACTTTATGTCCAATGGAAAAGTCACGGTAGATACGCAACGCGAGGAAGAGTACACCCAGATGCTAGGTAAGCGGATTGTGGAAGAGTTTCATAAAATCAATCGGGTATTTAGTTCGCACTTGGTGGCTTTCGTAGCTTTTGAATTGATCCAGTCAAAGAATACCAAACTAGACTTGTTTGATTTGATCCGTCTTCCGCAAGAGGATTTGGTCCTCAATTACGAGGAGTTCAAATCTGCTTGTCAACGTGTATTGGATCAGATCTTTGAATTAAAGGCTCAGGGTAAGATTGACTCGGCCCCTCACCTCAACCGTCCTATGGATGAGATTATCACACATGGGTTGGAGAACGTAGGCTTGTACCATGCCAAGCGTCCGTTGATTAAAGATGAGTTGGGCAATTTGGCTACCGAAGACATGAGCTTGCTCTATTTTTACCACAACAGACTGCACGGATATGGCCTTGAAAAACTCTTCTAAACCGCAGCCCATCGGCGTAATCGGAGTGGGAAGCTTCGGGACGGCCATAGCAAATATGCTGGCTGAAAAAAATGAGGTGATGGTCTATTCCCGCAAGCAAGAAGTGGTGGAGGAAATCAACAACCAGCACAGTGCTTCAGGAAAAATACTCAACCCCAAGATTCGGGGTACTTTTTCTCCGGAGGAACTTTGTGCCTCCTGCGGAGTACTTTTCTTTATGATTCCTTCTGCAGCATTCTTGGCAGTGACGCGAACCTTTGCCCCCTTTTTACATCCCTATCACCTGGTGATACATGGTACCAAGGGATTGGCAGTGCAACTAGGTGAAGGAGAGAATTGGGATACCGTAAAAAAACTCCGACGCAATCAAGTCCTAACCATGAGTGAGGTGATTGTGCAAGAAACGCTTGCAGTACGAGTGGGTTGCCTTGCGGGACCTAATATCTCCAAGGAACTTAGTCATGGACAACCTGCTGCTACGGTGATCGCCAGCAAGTACAACGAGGTCATTCAGGAGGGTCAGCGTTTGCTTCGCTCCGAAAAATTCCAAGTATATGGCAACTCGGATATCATTGGTGTAGAGCTCAGTGGAGTGCTCAAAAACATCATTGCCATTGCAGCTGGAGCTTTGGCAGGCTTAGGATTGGGAGAAAATGCAAAAGGCCTATTGATCTCTCGAGGAATCGTGGAGATGGCGCATTTGAGTAAAGCACTAGGAGGAACCGCCAGTTCGGTCATGGGTCTTGCTGGCATCGGTGACTTGGTGACTACCTGCAACTCCCCGGATTCCAGAAATTTTACCGTTGGATTTCGCCTTGCAAAAGGGGAGAGCCTAAGTCAGATTATGGCCTCTATGGAAGAGGTGGCAGAAGGGGTCAATACCATCCGAATTGTAGATGCCTTTTTGAAAACTGCAGGCATCCGTGCCCCAATTACTGAAAATCTGCACCGTGTACTATTTGAAGATCTATCCATCGAAGAGGCTCTTCAGTTTTTGATGAAGTATCCCTTCAGTGTGGATGTGGATTTTGTCTAGGTAGGTATGGAAGTAAATATTGTTAATCCTTACTTGGAAGGCACCAACTTGATCAAAAGTCCAGTTCCCTCGGTGATGGCATATAGATATCCATCCGGACTCTGAGCCACTTGTCTCACCCGGCCTATTCCTGGAAGTAATTTTTCTTCTCCCACAGGTTTGGTTCCATTCATCTCCACCCGTGCAATGTGCGTGCCTGCCAATGCAGCAACGAGGATATTTCCTTTCCAAGCGGGGTAGCGATCTGATGTCACTAGGGTCATCCCACAGGTGGCAATCGAAGGAACCCAGTACTTGATAGGCTGCTCCATTCCCTCTTTTTCAGTGATCTCCGTGATCGGGGTCCCGTTGTAGTTGATGCCGTAGGTGATGACCGGCCAACCGTAATTTTTACCTTTTTCGAGTAGATTCAATTCGTCCCCACCCCGAGGACCATGTTCCACTTCCCAAAGGCGATTGGAAGCCTTGTCGAAAAATAACCCCTGTGGATTTCGATTCCCATAAGTCCAAATCGAGCCTATCGCTCCTGGGGTAGATACAAACGGGTTGTCAGCAGGAATTCGTCCATCGTCATGGATGCGGTGAATCTTTCCATGTGAATTAGTTAGATTTTGCGCATTGTCCTGACTGCCTCGCTCCCCATTGCTGAAGTAGAGGTAGTTTTGATTGTCAAAGACGATTCTGCTGCCGTAATGAGTTCCTCCCTTCCATTCGGGACTAGTAACAATCAGTTCTTCAAATGAGGTAACAGCAGTTCCTGATAATTTAAATCGAGCAATAGTCGTTGCACCTCCATTGCCCACAGGTTTGCCATAAGCAATGTAAATCCAGCCATTCTGGGCATAATTGGGATGAGTGGCAATGTCCAACAATCCGGCTTGACCTGTGGTGTAGAACGTGGGCAGTCCAGTTACTTTTTGGCCTGTATAGCTATCTTTTTTGAAGATAAGGAGCTCTCCTTTTTTTTCGGTCACCAACATGGTTTCTGCATCGATCCAAGTCATCCCCCAAGGGTTTTGAAATCCCCGATGGAGGGTGTCCACCTTGATGACCATCTTTTCCGTTTGGGTAGTAAAATTTAGGTTGGGTAGGCTATCTGGAAGAGAATCTCCATCCTTGGCATGGCAAGAAAAAAGAGGAGACAGCATGCCCATGAAAGTAACGAGAAAGAGAGGGAAATTTTTCATAGTGTTCGAAATCAAGAATATACCTCCCTAACGCATGAAAAGCTGAAAGAGTTTGAAAGGCAGGGTCAATTTTAGTTTGTTTCAGTGAGATAATTTATCGG
>JBANGF010000080.1:0-4125 GCA_037975655.1 Bacteroidota bacterium
TAAGTTGGGAGGAAACATTTGGATGCCTTAAGAAAGCAGCAAATCGCGTATTGGAACTATTACCATACAAGGCTCCTTGCGCAGAGGAGGTCTTGAATTCAATGCTTCTAGGATCGAGCACTTCTTCAAAGGCAATCAATTGCTCAATATCTGCATGCAACAGTCGGCTTAACTTGACAAGAATATCCTTTCTGGCCTTGGCAATCAATTGATCCCAATCTTGACCTTGGTTGTTGGGTACATTGATCATCGTAAACCAATTCATACCCCCGGAAGGCGCATCGTCTGGTTTGGTCACGGAAGTACAATTGATGTATACCGTGGGGTCCTCAGAGATGGTCCCCCACTTGAAAATATGTGCAAACTCGGTTTCGTAATCCGCAGAAAAAAAGATATTGTGCATGCCTATCTCTTCAAAAACTTGAGAAATCCCCCAGTAAAAAATCAGCGCAGAACTAGACTTGGGCTGTTCCAATAATTTTTTTGGTTGCGCCTGCTTTCTGAGGATGGTCTTGTAGGCATTGACCATATCCATGTTATTGACCACCAGGTCAGCAGGTAGGTTTTTTCCCTTTACCCGTAGACCTGAAGCACGACCTTTCTCGACCAAAACTTCCTCTACCGGTGCATTGAAATGGTAACGAACCCCCAAAGACAAGGCCAATTGGTACAAACTCATGCTGATGTCGTGCATGCCCCGCTTGGGAAAATAGGCCCCTAGATTAAACTCAAGGTGGGGAATAATGGTCAAGGTTGCTGGAGTCTGGTAAGGGTCGGAGCCGTTGTAAGTCGCATAGCGATTGAAAAGCTGCACCAATTTAGGATCTCCCAACAGCTTGGTGTTTGAATCATGCATGGTGGAAAAAAGCCCCAATTTCCCCAAGTTTAAATAGGCTTTGAGCGCTTGTGTGCCAATCCAGGTTTCCAGTTTACGAAGGGAACGGTGCATGAATAAGGGGGCAAGGTGCTCGTAAATAAATGCAGAGCGCTTCAGCACTTCCTTAATTCCTTGAGCAGAAACGCCAAGTTGGGTGGCCACTTCCGCGGCAAATCGATCCGGGTCTGCCCAGGCCTTCACCTTCTTGCCATCTTCCCAAAAATAGTGACAGACCACATCCAGACGCTCGTATTCAAAGTGCTCCTTTGGGTTTTTACCAGCCAAAAGAAACAATTCTTCCACTTGTTCAGGTAGTGTAAATAAGGAAGGCCCTGCATCAAAGCGATATCCCTTGCCTTCAATCGCGGAAAGTTTTCCTCCAGGATACGCATTGGCTTCAAAAACCTCAACCTCATACCCTTTGACTGCCAACCGAATGGAGGAGGCAATGCCTGCTATACCTGAACCAACAACTAACGCTTTTTTCATGAAGTAAAGGAGATGGATATAAATCAGATTTTCAAGGCAAATTGTTTTTTCAGACTTGAAAATTAGTGGACTAGGCAGATTCTTCTTTTCCCCTTAATTCAGATTTTCCGAATTATTTCCAAAAACTAACGGAGCAATCACCTTCCATCGGCCGTCTACTTTTTTCAATAAATAGGCCTGATCCACCAAAAAATCCCCTCTTTCTGAACGGCTACGGGCAAAGGCTAGCACTTCCTCAAACTGCTCCAACTTCAAATCTTTGTAAGCCAAGGTCACATGGGGTTGAAAATTTCGGTCGCTGAGTTCTTCAACCAAGTGCAAAGATTTTTTGCAATAACTACGTAGTGTTGCTTGGAGTTGAAGCAAAGATTCAGAAGCAACCACTTGTTGGTGGATATTTCTCCTTCCAAAATACCCAATACCGGCAAGTTGGAGTTGAAATGGCGCTTGTGTCTTCAACAAAGTAGTTAGTCCTATCTCTAGTTCTCTTTCTTTTGCCTCCTTGTACCGAAAAGGCATCTTGAGGGTAAGGTGGGTAGGAGTTTGAAGGGCGTATTTTACCTTAAATTGGGCTGCAATCCCCTGCTTAAGGAGTTTAAATTGGGCCTCAAATGCAGGAGGAGGAAGTAGTCCTACAAAATACTTGCCCATACCTTTCATGCCTTGTCCTCCACTTTTTTCCTAGGCTTCACACAAAAGAAGCAGGCTTGATCCCCTATTCCTTCTTGATTGTATTGAATGGCTTGGTTCTCCCATTCTTCCAGCTGCTTGCTCGAAAAATAGGTGTCAATTTTACTAGAGTCCAGCTTTTCTCCATGCTCATACAAGCCGGTTCCCCAAAACTGGAATGCTGTAGAGTCAAAAAGAATTTCTTTCACTTCAAAGCCACTACGCTGTGCAGCATCAACAAATCCTTGGGTACTGGGTATGGACAGGTGGCGAGGAGCATCCAATTGAACCCAAAGCGCTTGCTTTTCTTGCCATACGGCAGCATCGGCCACTGGACAACGCACCAATAGCCTCCCTCCAGGATTTAATCGTTCAAAACAGGTTTTGATAACCCCCTCTGGGTTTGCGAGGTGCTCAAAAGAGTGGTGAAGCATCAGCAGATCAAATTTGAACTCAGCCTCTGCAAAGTCTTTTTTCCAAAGCTTCAGACCAGGAGCCAACTGCTCTGTTTTTGGCAAATAGGGATCAAATCCATGCAACTCTTTAAATCCCGCCACATGCAATTCATACAGGAGCTGTCCATTGCCACAACCCACATCAGCAATGCAGTCTGTGAACTTAGGATTTAGTTTTTTGAGCCAATAACCGCCAAATCGGGGAGAAAACAAGGAATAGCCTGTGGCTAAAAAAGCTTGCATTCGAATTTTCTTGAGGAAATTTCGCAAGCCACCAGAAGGCTGAAGGCGTCCTAGGGAGTAGTAATCACTAGGATAATACGGACTAAGATCTTGAGGAATAGTAAGGAGTTGGATGGAGCCGCAATCGGAACAAGTGGCATAGGTAAATTCCCCTGCTAATCCGAGCATGCGCTCTGTCGCTAAAAAATTGGTACCCTGAGTTGAATGACAGTAATGGCAGTTGTACGCCAAATCAATAGGCATTTTCACGATTGAATAACAATTCGTACACAGTTTTGACCATAATCTCCAAGTCTAGAAGAAAAGACCAATTGTTGATGTAAAAATAGTCCAAGCGTACTCTAGAACGGATTTGAAAGGAATTCTCAATTTCACCTCGGTATCCTCTCACCTGCGCCAAACCCGTAATTCCTGGCTTAATTTTATGACGTGAATTGTAGCGTTCAATTTGAGTTCGAAAAGTATCATTCATGGGCAAAGTATGTGGTCTTGGCCCTACAATGGACATACTTCCCATGAGCACATTCAAAAACTGAGGCATTTCATCCAATGAGGTATTGCGCAGGAAGGCCCCAATTCGAGTTACTCGAGGATCGCCTTTGGTCGCCTGATGCGAGTCGGCATAATCGTTTGGCGTCATGGAACGAAACTTGAGGCAATTGAATACCTTATTGTTTAGTCCATTTCGTTTTTGAATAAAAAAGACAGGACCTCGGGACTCCAATTTGATCAATAGCCCTACCAAAGGAATCAACCATGAAAGAATAAATACGGTCACAAAACTGGCAAAGGCAAGATCAAATACACGCTTGGCAATGCTATTGAGCGGATGATCTAAAGGAATATCGTTGACATTGATGACAAAAAAATCTCCATAGCGAGAAAAGGAAAGACTTTTTTCCAACTGTAGACTTTTTCCAGGAATCATCTTCACTTTGATGTAATTCTCGTCTGCAAAATCAATTACCCGCTTTACCAGACTAGCCTCCAACTTTTCATGGATGTAAATCAAATCCACATCCATTTTTGGAACCTTTTCAAATAAATCTTCGATCCCACCTTTCGTTTGTTCGCAATCAGCTTGGTCGTCAAAGTATCCTAAAAAGTTGATGCCAAAATCTTTTCGAATACGAAGTACATCCACCAATCTAGGGCTTGTGCTTCCTTTTCCTACAATGATTGCATTTTGGTAGTTATTGCCAGAGGCTCTGTATTTTCTAAGTACCATCTGAACAGCCACTCGGAAGATCCCCATCAATAACCCGAGCGTAAATCCCAAGGCGCCGATTTGAATCCAACGGTAATTGCCCTCTTGGAGTGGGGTCCAAAGGATGGCAGTAGCACCTAAAAACCAGAGTAGCGTGACCGAAAAACTGCTTAAGGTTTTATCGT
>JBANGF010000099.1:0-2621 GCA_037975655.1 Bacteroidota bacterium
CATCGATGGCGAAATAATGCGCGATCCCTGCACAGACCCCACCCAAGATTTTCTTGTGCTCCATCCGCATGAGTTTTTTGTATCCTCCTGGCTCAGCATTGGGCGGTGTCACATACTTGTAAAAATCATCGCTCGCTGGATCCACTACTTCCTCGGCTTCTTCCTTCTCCTCCAAGGAACTGAAGTCCGCAATGGTTCCCATTTTTTCAATGAGTCGGGTGACATTCTCTGCGGTGATGACCTGGTTGTTGTTTTTGAGGTAGGAAAGGAATATTTCCGCAATCCTATTTTCGATATCAGAAACTATTTCCTTGCTATCGGGGTAGCCAGAAAAGTGGGCATTGATACTTTCTAGGTAGTTTTTGAGGGTATCGTATCCATCTTCTTCGATGTGAAATAGAATACCGCTGATGTTGATGCTTAAGGTCTTTTTCATGAGTTGGTCGAAGAAGGGATTACTTCTTTTTGGTGATTTGATTGATGGACTGCACCAAGGCCTTCCAAGTTTGGGCTAGGCTCTTCAAAGTGGCCTGTCCCTCCTCCGTAATGGAGTAGTATTTTCGAGGAGGGCCTGCCTCCGATTCTACCCAGCGGTAGCTAACTAATGCAGCTGATTTCAGTCGGTTGAGTAGGGGATACAAGGTACCCTCGACGACGATCATCTCTGCTTGGGTGAGCTCTTCGATGAGGTCAGAAGTGTAAACTTCCCCTCGAGAGATGATGTGCAATACGCAGTACTCCAGGAGTCCTTTGCGCATTTGTACTTGGGCGTTGGTTTGGTTCATGACTGTGGTAACTAACTTCTTTGGTCTATTCTAAGAAAAAGTAATACCAAGTTTTAAGTGGAGTACCTTGTATAACCTAATTCTAGGTATACCAAAACTTATAATTTTCTAAAAAATCGAATTAATCCATTGATAGTGAGGTTTATTTATGTAATTTGAATAGGATAAAAAAAATAAAAATTTTTAGTCTCCTTACTTTTTTCGGTTTTAGGGCATCCAATGCTGTTCAACTTTAGGACAAGGAAGTGACCGAAAATGTACATTTTTTAAGTTCGAGTTCCGTGAAGTTTTGAAGTAATTTCTAGTTGAACCGATTTTAAAATCAACCTTACCCGATTGTATTTTTTCTGTTTTTCAATTTTTTAATCCTGAGCTCGGCTCAAATCCCCCATTTTTTCATGAAAAATCCCTTCTTTTTTCTTATCCTAACTTGTGGCCTTTGCAGTATTTCCATGGCTCAAGATTCACTATGGTACCGCTATGACTTAACCTATTACAAAGTCCAAACTGCTGCTGATGGAATTTACCGAATCTACCCCGAAACCATGAAGGCTGCAGGAATTTCGCTTCGAAAGCTAGATCCTCGATGCATTCGGCTCTACCACCGAGGAAAAGAGGTGGCACTTCAGGTAGTTGGAGAGCAGGATGGGCGCCTAGATCCAGAGGACTACCTGGATTTTTTGGGTAAAAAAAACGAGGAATGGCAGGATTCAGGGATTGCAATTCCAAATCCATACACCAACACCTTTTCAGACACGACTGCCTTTTTTCTGGTCTATACTCCTGGGCAGCGGGGAAAGCGAATGGAATTTTGGGTTCCTATTCCTGGCTCAGATCAGTTTGAAGGGGTGCCTCTCCAGGTGTTTGCGGAGGAGTATTCTTTAGGAAAGATGACCCGCTGGGGACTACGCACTTCTAGTCCAAAAGAGGGGCAGGGCTGGATGAGTTCCGTAATTTTCCCCAGTCGGGAACTGGAGTTTCAACTGGATGCTGCCTTTACCAAAGTGGATTCTCAATCCATCTCTTTGGAACTGGGTTGGGTCGGGCGATCTCCAGAAGAGCATGTACCCTTACTTTGGCTGGGTACAGCTGCCAAGCTTATTCGCCGTCTCCCAAGCCCTCAATTTTTCGGGTTTGAATCCCTTCGTCAATCCCTCGTTCTTCAGGAGGATTTTGAAGAAGGAAAGCTCAAGCTCCATTTGGCAGCTGATCCTACTCGTCAAGAAGATTATTTTTCTTTGGCTTTTGCCCGAATTACCTACCTGCTGCCCACAACTAATGCGAATACAGGACCTCTTCCTCACCGATATACAGTGGAAGCACTGCATGCGGTACGCTTTCGAGATTACGAGAGCCTGCCTGCCAACTACCTGATTGTAGGACATCGACAACTTGAGCAACCGAGCCAATCCTACCCAAATCCACTCCAAGCTTATGCCGCTTACCGTGCATCTGAAGAAGGGGGGAGTTACGATACCTTGGTACTTCGTATGGAGGACTTGTACGATCAGTTTGCCTTTGGAGAAAAGACTCCCCAAGCCCTGCATGCATTTTTGCATGCGTATTGGCAGAAGTACCAACCAAAATACCTCCTCCTTGCTGGCCGTGCACTGGTACCCTATGCACAAACTTGGGCGATCCAAAGTGCAGTTTACCAGCGAAATGCACCTCAGGAATTTGCCTTCCAAGACTTTGTGCCCACAGGAGGATTTCCACCCTCAGACTCCCAATTTGTGAGGGGATTGAATTTGGAGAGCCCTACTTTTCCAGCCATGGCCGTAGGAAGAATCCCTGCCAAAAGTGGGCAGGAGCTTGCCGATTACTTGGAAAAGGTCA
>JBANGF010000103.1:0-5241 GCA_037975655.1 Bacteroidota bacterium
TCGAAAGAAATTTCCCAAGGCTATGAACGAACCGAAAGAGGGGTAGGGGAGATTACGCCAATTTATAGTTCCCGCAATGGGTAGGAATTGGCACCTTACTTTTTTGGAGTGGGTTGCCAGAGGGTCGTAGAGCCTAATCTCTCGCCTCTTCTTTATAAAATAGTACCTGAAAGGTTTACAAATAAATGAGGATGCTACCTCAATTCCAAATTTCAGAAAAATCAATCGTTGAATTGGGTCATGGTGTGTGCAATCCCGACGGTGCAAAATCCCAAAGCCATGGAGATGGCCTTATCCATGATTTCGGGGAGTACATCCAATTCTTGCTGTGTAAATCGACCCAAGACGTAGTCTACTTGTCTGCCTTTAGGAAAATTATCCCCTATACCCATCCGCAAACGGGGATAGTCCTGCCCTCCACAGAGCTCTTCGATGTTCTTGAGTCCATTGTGTCCTGCGGCACTTCCTTTGGGACGCATGCGTAGTTTCTCAAAGGGGATCGCCACATCATCTACCAGCACCAAGATGTTTTCCTTCGGGATGTTGAGGGTCTTCATCCAATAATTCACCGCCTTTCCACTTAGATTCATGTAGGTGGTAGGTTTGATGAGATGGAGGGTCCGTGATTTATACTTAAACTCGGTTTTGAAGGCAAGGCGATCGCTCTTCCAAACTGCTCCTTCCTTGTCCGCAAGGCGGTCTAGTGTAAGGAAACCGATGTTATGTCGCGTCAATTCGTATTCGGGGCCAATGTTACCCAAGCCTACAAGTAAGTAATTCATGGAATGTGGGTTCGATGGGATAAAAATAAAAAATCCTGCTCGGGAATGAGCAGGATTTTTGAGGAAGAAAGTTAGGAATTATTCTCCCTTCTTTCCACGTAGCGCTCTTGGGATACCGATAGTCACTATAGACACGTTCGGAGAAGTCAAGATTTCAAATCCTTCGGTCTTCAATTCACCTACTTTGAAAGATTTTCCAAGGTCAAGGTTCGTAATGTCGACCACTACATAGTCAGGAAGGGATTTAGCCAATCCTTTTACTTTTAGTTTTCTAGTTTTAAACTCCAGTTTACCACCTTTTGCGATACCAGGGGAATTTCCTTCGATTTTCACGGGAATTTCAAATTTGACTGGCTTGGCTTCAGTGTAGGCCATGAAGTCTGCATGCAGCAATACTTCACTTACCGGGTGGAATTGGGCTTCTTTCAAAACCGCTTTGATGATTCTTCCTTCGATGTTTAGTTCTACCAAGTGCACCTCAGGTGTGTAGATTAGGTCTCTGAAAAGAATCGCTGGGGAGTAGAAATGAACTTGATCAGGAATACCTGGTCCATAAACCACGCAGGGTACATTGCCGGCATCTCTGATTTCATTCAAAGCAGCACTGTCGAGATTTGCTCTTTTAAACCCTATAATCTCTAGTGTTTTCATGTGTATGTGTATTTAAAATTGGTTCAAATAAATAAGGAACTGATGGAGGTATTTCCGGTTACTGCATGAATTGCTTTTCCAAATAATTCTCCAACAGTCAGTACTCTAATCTTGGAACTTTGTTGTTTCAAGGGAATGGTATCGGTGATGACTAACTCTTCCAATACTGAATTCTCAATGTTTTCATAGGCCTTTCCAGAAAGTACCCCATGGGTTACGATGGCACGTACTGAGTTGGCTCCTTTTTCTAGGATGATTTGGGCAGCCTTGCATAAGGTTCCTGCAGTATCTACCAAATCATCCACGAGAATTACATCCTTTCCTTCCACATCTCCAATCACCTGCATGGAAGCAACCTCGTTGGCTCTTTTTCTGTGCTTATCACAGACTACCATTTCTACTTCAAAATGCTTTGCAAAAGACCGAGCGCGCGACACACCTCCTACATCTGGAGCAGCAAAGATCATGTCCTTGAGCCGAAGCGTATTCAAATAGGGTGCAAATATAGCAGATCCATTTAAATGGTCCAACGGGATATCAAAAAAACCTTGAATTTGCCCTGCGTGCAAGTCGCAAGCCATCACTCGGTCTGCCCCGGCAGAAGTCAACATGTTGGCAATGAGTTTGGCAGCGATAGATACTCTTGGTCTGTCCTTTCTGTCTTGACGGGCATAGCCAAAGTAAGGAATCACTGCGCATACTTTGTAGGCACTAGCTCGCTTGGCGGCATCAATCATCAAGCACAACTCGAGCAGGTTGTCGCTCGGAGGGTTGGTACTTTGAATAATGAATACCGTGCACCCACGGATGGATTCGTCAAAACTTGGGGACATTTCCCCATCACTAAATTTGGATAGGGTCATTTCTCCAAGTTTTTTACCATAGCTTTTGGCAATTTTTTGTGCCAAATCTATGCTATTGGAGCCTGCAAAGATTTTTACCTCGGACATTGGAATCAAGGGGAGTTTGAAGGAAAGGTTGGAAAAGGATTGGTAAACAAAAGTAATGATTTTGAGGAAAGGATTGTGCTCTATAAACTGCTGTCAAAAGAAAAATTTCAAGGTGGGTTTGGTACATGTATTTTTCGGAAAAGGAGAGCTAGTAGACGCGTATAAACATCATTTGAACTATTTAATCGGCTATTTTCCCGACCCTGTAAAAATTGGATAACAAGACTTAATTTCAGGCTTTTTCCAAATCAAAGGTTTAAATTGGGAAGGTATAATTAACTGTATTCATGAAAAAAATAGTTCTTTCCTTATTGCTGACCTTGCTAGTGCCAATCGCTCTACTTGCTCAGACTATTCCTACTCCTAAGGAGCATTTTGGATTTACCATAGGTGAGCCTTACATGCTTGCTAATTTCACCCAAACGGAAGCCTACTTCAAAAAAGTGGCTGAACTCTCCGATCGTGTGGAATACCGAAGCATTGGAAAAACTGAATTTGGACGGGAGCAACCCCTCCTGGTCATTACTTCTCCAAAAAATTTCCCTGATTTGGAACGCTACCAGGAAATCTCCCGAAAGCTGGGAAGAGCAGAAATTACTCAAGAAGAGGCTAAAACCCTTGCAAGTCAGGGGAAGCCCATCGTTTGGATTGATGGGGGATTGCATGCCAATGAGGTGGTGGGTGCGCAACAACTCATAGAAACATTGTATGAATTGGCTTCAAAAAACGATGAAGAGACCCTTCGCATCTTGGATGAGGTAATCATTCTTTTAGTTCATGTCAACCCCGACGGCATGGAAATTATGTCCAATTGGTACATGCTTCCTTCGGAAAAGGCCAAGCGCAACAAGAATATCCCAGTGCTTTACCAAAAATATGTAGGGCATGACAATAACCGAGACTTTTTCATGAACAACATGCGAGAGTCCACCAACATTTCGCTTCAGCAATATGTGGAATGGATGCCACAGATCATTTACAATCACCACCAGTCAGGACCAGCAGGTACTGTAGTAGCGGGCCCTCCTTACCGAGACCCTTTTAACCATGTCTTTGATCCCTTGATCATCACAAGTTTGGATGCAGTAGGGGCAGCTATGATCAATCGTCTGCATCAGGAAGATAAGCCAGGATTTGTGCGGTTGGATGGATCCGTGTTTTCTACCTGGTGGAATGGAGGATTGCGTACCACCCCTTACTACCACAACATGATTGGAATTTTGACAGAAATTGTGGGTGATCCTTCCCCGTATTCCATCCCTTTGGTGCCTGATCGCTTGATTCCCAACAATGGGAATCCTTTTCCAGTAACTCCGGGCCCTTGGTCTTTCCGTACTTCCATCGACTATTCGGTCTCCATGAATTATGCAATTCTGAATCATGCAGTTCGCCATGGAGATGAGTTGTTGTACAATTTCTATTTGATGGGTAAAAAGTCCATCGATCGAGGGAATACGGATACCTGGACCCGCTACCCAAAATATGCACAGGAAATTCAAAATTCCTTTGAGGCAAGTAAGGGTAAGCAGGTAGGTGATGATCCTGAGGAAGCTTATTTTGGTAATAGATCAGGTATTCCTTTGGCTTTCTACGACTCGGTCTATGCTGATCCTGAAAAACGAGATCCCCGAGGATACATCCTGTCTGCCAATCAGGCGGATTTCCCTACGGCTGTAAAATTTTTGAATGCACTTATTAAGTCTGGTATTTTGGTGCATCGCGCGACCAGTGATTTCACGGTAGGAGGCAAATCCTACCCCAAGGGGTCTTTTATTGTAAAGACCGCACAGGCATTTCGACCCCATGTGCTCGATATGTTTGAACCACAGGATCACCCCAATGATTTTCAATATCCAGGAGGTCCTCCAGTTCGTCCCTATGATGCAGCGGGATGGACCCTAGCCTTCCAGATGGGTATTGAGGTAGATCGGATCATGGAAGGCTTTGATGGCCCCTTTGAGGCCATGCCTTATGGTCAATTGCTTTTGCCCGAGTCTTCCGTATTGCCGTCTACCGCAGCCGGGTATTTCCTTGATGCACGGGTCAATGATTCCTTTAAGGCGGTCAATGATTTGTTGAAAGGAAAGGTGAAGGTGTATCGAACCCAATCCGCGGTAGGGTCCAGTCCAGCGGGTTCTTTTTATGTACCCAATACCGGTAAAAAAATCTTGGAGCAAGCAGTAAAAAACTATGGAATAAATCCTGTGGCGGCTCGAAGTATGCCTTCTGGAGCTAAAGAAATCAAGCCAGCACGGATTGGACTATACGATTACTATGGAGGTTCCATGCCATCGGGCTGGACGCGATGGATCTTGGAACAGTTCCATTTCGATTATGCGCAGGTCTTCCCATTGGAGATTGACGGGGGTAATCTCAATCAGAAGTACGACGTCTTGCTCTTTATAGGTCCAGGGATGCCTGGTGCAAGTGGAGGGTATGGGGCCGGTGCACAACCCAAAAAGGAGGATATTCCAGCCGAGTACCATTCCATGTTGGGAAGGCTTTCGGTAGAAAAATCAATCCCGATATTGAAAGCGTTTCTAGAAAATGGGGGGCAAATTCTCACTGCGGGTGCTGCCACCGCTTTGGCCAACCATTTAGGGCTTCCTGTTTCCAATGCCTTGGTAGAAGTAGCCAATGGGAAAGAAAGAGGCCTCAGTGGGGAAAAATTCTACATTCCTGGCAGTGTTTTGGAGATGCAAGTGGATCAATCAGCACCCATTAATTTTGGTATGGGAGCGAAAGCAGATGTATTGTTTAATAATAGTCCTGTCTTCCGACTTAGTCCCGAGGCTGCTCGTGTAGGAGTGAGGCCCTTGGCTTGGTTTGGATCTACTCCTCCCTTACGAAGTGGTTGG
>JBANGF010000139.1:0-4230 GCA_037975655.1 Bacteroidota bacterium
GGTTGAAAAAAAGATTGAAGACATCCGCATTGTGGTCAGTGGTGCAGGTGCTGCAGCCATTTCCTGCCTTCGGTTTTACTTGAATTTAGGAGTTAAAAAAGAGCATATTGTAGTATGTGATAAGGAAGGGGTTATTCGGACTGATCGTCCAGGAATATCAGGAGAGCATATCGAGTTTGCCACTACTCAAAACTTTCATACCATTGCTGAGGCCATGCCTGGAGCAGATGTTTTTCTGGGGCTTTCTGCAGGTAATATTATCTCTCCGGAAATGATCCAATCCATGGCGCCAAACCCCATTGTATTTGCACTAGCCAACCCAGACCCAGAGATTGCTTACGAAACAGCAATTGAAGCTCGGGAAGATGTGTTGATGGCTACAGGACGGTCAGATCACCCCAATCAGGTTAATAATGTACTGGGATTCCCCTATATTTTTCGTGGCGCACTTGATGTACGAGCGACGGTTATCAACGAGGAAATGAAACTTGCAGCTGCAAAAGCCATTGCCAAACTTGCCAAAGAACCCGTGCCTGAAATTGTCACCAAAGCTTATGGCGAAAGCCATTTGAGTTTTGGACGTTTTTACCTGATCCCAAAACCAGTGGATCCGCGGCTCATCACTACCATAGCACCTGCAGTAGCCAAAGCTGCCATAGATTCCGGCGTAGCCAAGCGGATCATCAAAGACTGGGATGCATACGAACTAGAGTTGCAAAAACGAATTGGCATTGACGAACGATTGATGTCTATTGTCATCGGAAGAGCCAAAAAAGATCCTAAACGTGTGGTATTCGGGGAAGCAGATAACCTCAAAATATTAAAGGCTGCCCAACAAATACGAGATGAAAAAATCGCTATTCCTATATTATTGGGTAACCGCGAGCGAATCTTAGAACTTATTCAAGAAAATTCCCTTGACTTAGAGGGTGTCAGCATCATCGATCCTTTGGAAGAGCATACCTTGAATGAAAAGTTTGGAAAAATCCTCGCTCAAAAAAGGCAACGCAAAGGAATGACCCAAACGGATGCCAACCGATTGGTGAAGGAACGGAATTATTTTGGGGCTTTGATGGTGGAAACAGGGGAAGCAGATTGTTTTATTTCTGGCCTAACTCGCGATTACCCAAAGACCATTTTACCTTCACTACAAACGATTGGAGTCAAAAAAGGAGTGAATCGGGTAGCAGGTATGTATATAATGAATACCCCTAGAGGCCCCTATTTCTTCGCAGATGCTACTGTCAACCTCAATCCAACCGCTGAGGAACTCGTTGATATCATCGGACTTACGGCAACTGCGGTGAAGTTTTTCAATATGGTTCCGCGAATCGCACTCCTCTCCTATTCCAATTTCGGTTCTGCACAAGGAGATATTCCATCAAAAATGTCCAAAGCAACTGCCTTGGCCAAAGAGAAGTATCCAGATTTGATTATCGAAGGGGAAATGCAAGCCAATGTGGCCTTGAATCAAGACATACAAAAGGAAATCTATCCTTTCTCTGCCCTTTCCGAAAAAGGTAAAGAGGTAAACACCCTGATTTTCCCTGACTTGGCATCTTCCAACATCGCCTACAAACTTTTGGCTGAACTTGGAAATGCAGAAGCAATCGGTCCAATTTTGCTAGGAATGAATAAGCCAGTTCATGTTTTACAACTTGGAAGTTCCATTCGTGAGATTGTCAACATGGTCGCCATCGCAGTAGTGGATGCCCAATCCAGCAAATCAAGTTTATGATAGACTACCTCAATGGCAGATTGGTCCACAAAGATCCTACCTATGTCTTGATCGATGTAGGAGGTATTGGCTACCATGTCAAAATCTCCCTTCAAACCTATGCGGCCATCAAGGACAAAGAGCAATTGCGCCTCCTCACCTACCTGCACATCAAGGAAGATGCGCATACCTTGTATGGCTTTAAGGAGGAGCAAGAAAAACGATTATTCCTTCTTTTGACATCCATCAATGGGGTAGGCCCAAGCACAGGATTGATGATTCTCTCCTCCTTAAATAGTTCAGAAATCGAGCAAGCCATACTTTCTGGTGATGTAGCAACCATCCAAGCAGTAAAGGGAATTGGAACCAAGACCGCGCAACGCATTATCTTAGAATTGAAGGACAAGATCCGAAAAACCAATCCAGGAGAATCTAATGCCCCATTAGGATTTTTGAATGGAGGCAATAAAATTAGAGAAGAAGCGTTACAGGCATTGGTCACTTTAGGTTTTCCAAAGGCTGTCGCAGAGAAAAATATTGCGCTCGCACTTAAAAAGAGTGGAGGAACGATCTCCTTGGAAGAGCTGATAAAAGCATCGTTAAAAACTTCTTAATACGCACTGAATTGAAGGTTCAGGACTTACTTATTTTTTTGTATAAAGCGCCACGGAGTTTCCTTTTTCTCCTGGGTCTGCTTCTTGCCTTGAGCCCTTTCCAACTCCTTCAAGCACAACAAAATCCTACACCCAAAACTCGAATTGATTCCTTAAATGAACGGAGGTTGGCTCCCTCATTTTTGCTTTGGCAAAATAGGAGAACCAACCCACTGTACCCCTACGGGGGTCCATTTTTAAACCAAAAATCTCCTTTTTTTCCTTCATCTCCTGTAAATAGAAATGTTCAAGTTTCGATGGACTCCACCCTCAAGTATCAAGTGGAAGACCAATTGGATAGTACAGGACTTGGAAATCAGCAAGAATACGATTTTGATAAATTTGCGCCACTTCAAGAATACCAAGTTCGGCAAGAATATTGGAAAACCCGCTCCCGCGGTATAGACGGAGAAAGTGCTGTAGAAGGAAGAAGGCTCATTCCTCCCTTGACTATGAGCCCTACTTTTGACCGCATCTTTGGGGGCGATTCCATTAATATCATTCCTACCGGCTACGTCAATCTGGACTTTGGGGCAATTTTCAGACGAATTGACAACCCCACCATCCCCATTCGTCAACAGAAAAATGGAAATTTCAATTTCCAACAGCAGATTCAAATGGCTGTCAATGGTAGCCTAGGCCAAAAATTAAAGATTGGGGCCAACTTTGACTCCAACAATTCCTTCGATTTCCAAAACCAACTCAAACTCGAATACGACGGATTCGATGAGGACATCATCCAGTCCATCGAATTGGGAAATGTGAGTTTACCCATCCAAAACCGATTGATCCAAGGGGCTCAAAATCTCTTCGGGGTCAAAACGGAAATGAAATTTGGCAAGCTCAACGTGACTGCTGTTGCCTCCACCCAACGAGGCCGAAGGGATAACTTGGTCATTGATGCCAATGGACAAGGCAGGGCATTTGATATACAAGGCTCCAAATACGACGAAAATAGACACTTTTTCCTAGGTCACTTTTTTCGCGAAAACTACGAACGCTGGCTAAAAGGACTTCCACAAGTGACCTCCGGAGTCAACATCACTCGAGTAGAAGTCTACGTGATGAACCGAGCTACGAATACCGAAACCCTTCGAAATTTTGCAGCCTTCATGGACCTTGGTGAGGGCAAAGTACTCCTCAATGGAACTAATCCTGCAATAGGTCCTGGAATTGCCAATAGTCCCGCAAACAACAGCGCTAACCGCCTCTTTGCAAGCCTAAGTGGTAATCCTGTTTATAGACCCTTCGATTCAGGAGCACGTGCCTTAGAGGGAGATTTGGGCATCAAAAAGGGAGTGGACTTTGAACAAATCAACGGTGCCCGAAAACTAGATCCCTCCGAATACTTTTTCAATGGGCAATTGGGCTTTATCTCCCTATTTAGACGATTGCAAAACGATGAGGTCATCGCCGTCTCCTACGAATACACCTACAATGGACAGGTATATAAAGTGGGTGAACTCACCGAAGATTACCAGTCTCGCCGAGAAGATGAACTGATTTTCTTAAAACTTCTTCGTCCTGCGCGTATCAATACCCGAGTACCGACTTGGGATTTGATGATGAAAAACGTTTACAGTCTCAATGCCAGCCAAGTACTTCGGGATGGGTTCCAGTTGCAAGTTATCTACCGTGACGATCGCACCGGTCTAGACAATCCCTCCTTATTGGAAGGAAAAAATGTAAAAGATGTTCCCTTAATTCGCCTCACTGGTTTGGACAACTTAAATCCTCAAAATGATCCTGCTCCCGATGGCAACTTTGATTTTGTAGAAGGGATTACCATGCTTTCGGATCGAGGACTCCTTATTTTTCCTGTGCTCGAGCCCTTTGGATCCAGTTTGGCGCGGAAATTTA
>JBANGF010000165.1:0-3217 GCA_037975655.1 Bacteroidota bacterium
TTTCTTCGGAGCGGGTGGGAAGTTCGGTTCCAAGCGTTGAAATCCCCGATCAAGTACAGCGCTTTGGCATGGGGAGCCCACTCTCGATAGGTCCAGCCTTTGCGAATGGGGTCAACATGAATGCCGTAATAGTCGTGGCTGCTTGCAAATTCTACGAGACTTCCGGCATAGTCCGTAATGGCAGCAAATGCCGATTGGAAGCGGACATGGCGCTGCTGGATGACCTCCCCATAGGGCTGCAACCAAGATTCCTCGTCTAGAAGAGCAAATGAAGTAGACACAAAAAATTCAGGTTTAGAGATGGGTTGAAATTAGGGAAAAAGGTTGGAAGTAGGAGAAAAATCCTGCTCTTCCGCATAAAAAATCCCCCTCACCCCCTTTCAAGGGGGAATCACATCCTGGCACCTTTTAAACATTAACTATGAAGTAATTTTTTTGAGGTATTAGTATCAGGTTGAAGGCCCAATTTGGCGACTCCCCCTTACAAGGGGGTAGGGGGGATTATTTACAAACAAAAAAAACGGCTCTTTTCAGAGCCGTTTTTTCAAATCAAAATTATCACAAAATTATTTTGCTAAATCGAATCGATCCAAGTTCATCACCTTATTCCAAGCAGCAACGAAGTCCTTCACGAAACGAGCTTTTCCGTCCTCGCTAGCGTATACTTCAGCGTAGGCTCTCAATTCGGAGTTGGAACCGAAGATCAAATCCGCACGAGTAGCGGTCCACTTAGGTTCGCCCGTCTTGCGATCGCTTCCTACAAAGACCGTTTCCTTGTCGGAAGTCGCTCTCCAAGTAGTACCCATATCCAATACGTTCACAAAGAAGTCATTGGTCAACTGACCTGGTCTAGTTGTGAATACGCCATGCTTGCCTCCGTCCCAGTTGGCACCTAGGGCACGCATACCGCCAACCAAAGCAGTCATCTCAGGAGCAGTGAGCGTAAGCAACTGTGCCTTGTCTACCAAAGCTTCCTCTGCCTTCACCACGCAAGATGCACTCATGTAATTTCTAAATCCATCCGCCCAAGGCTTCATCCAAGCGAAGGATTCTACTTCAGTTTCTTCCTGAGACGCATCCATACGACCTGGGGTAAACGGAACTGTTACTGCATGTCCAGCATCTTTCGCAGCCTTTTCAATGGCTGCCACACCTGCCAAGACGATCAAGTCTGCCAAGGAAATTTTCTTTCCTCCAATTGCGCTCGCATTGAATTGAGTTTGTATACCTTCCAAAGCAGTCAATACTTTAGTAAGTTGTGCAGGATTGTTGGCCTCCCAGTTTTTCTGTGGTTCCAAACGAACGCGTGCCCCATTGGCACCACCACGGAAGTCTGAACCGCGGAAGGTAGAAGCAGAAGCCCAAGCAGTAGACACCAATTCAGCTACGGTCAAGCCGGAAGCCAAAATCTGAGTTTTCAATGCAGAAATATCTGCCGCATCTACCAAAGGATGATTTACTGCAGGAATCGGATCTTGCCAGATCAGCGTTTCAGCAGGTACCTCTGGACCCTTGTAACGAGCCTTAGGACCCATGTCGCGGTGTGTCAATTTGAACCATGCTCTAGCGAAGGCATCCGCAAAATATTCCGGATCCTCGTAGAATTTACGGGATACTTTCTCGTAAGCCGGGTCAAAGCGTAGGGACAAGTCCGTAGTCAACATAAATGGCTTATGGAACTTGCCCGGAATGTGTGCATCTGGAATGATGGCTTCCGCATCCACTGCCTCCCACTGCTGTGCTCCAGCAGGGCTGTGTACGAGCTTCCATTCGTATTCAAACAAGAATTTAAAGTAGTCGTGACCCCACTTGGCGGGTGTGGTAGTCCAGGCACCTTCCAAACCGGAAGTGATGGTATCTGCACCATGGCCTGTTCCATAGGTACTGTTCCATCCGGTGCTCATCTCTTGGATGGAAGCACCAGCAGGCTCTGTGCCTACGTATTTGCCTGGATCAGCAGCACCGTGAGTTTTACCGAAGGTGTGTCCACCAGCGATCAAAGCCACAGTTTCCTCGTCATTCATCGCCATACGGCCGAAGGTCTCACGGATGGCTTTTGCAGCCAAAAGTGGATCAGCTACCTTGTCTGGACCTTCTGGATTGACATAGATCAAACCCATTTCTGTTGCGCCTAGCGGATGGGCTAGTGCTTCTGGGTTGCGGTGGGAAACCCACTCCGTTTCATTTCCCCAGAAAATATCTTGCTCAGGCTCCCAGATGTCTGGGCGACCTCCTCCAAATCCGAAGGTTTTGAAGCCCATGGACTCCATGGCCACGTTGCCTGCAAGCACCAAAAGGTCGGCCCAAGACAATTTTTGTCCGTACTTCTGCTTGATTGGCCAAAGGAGCAAACGTGCCTTGTCTAGGTTGGCATTGTCAGGCCAAGAGTTGAGCGGAGCAAAGCGCTGAGCGCCTGTACCTGCACCTCCACGACCATCCTGTACACGGTAAGTACCTGCAGCGTGCCAGGACATACGTACCATAAATGGACCATAGTGTCCGTAATCTGCTGGCCACCAGTCTTGAGAGGTAGTCATGACCTTTACTAAGTCTGCTTTCACCTCAGCGAGGTTGAGGCTTTCAAATTCTTTGGCATAGTCAAAGCCTTCTTCCAAGGGATTGGAGAGATTGGAATGCTGACGCAAAATGTTCAGCTTGAGTTGATTGGGCCACCAATCCTGATTTTGCATGCCCTTGCCTGCTGCTGCAGCCATGGAGCCATTGTGGAAAGGACACTTGCTGATGTCGCCTCCGTTTTTTCCGTGTGTATCCATTGTATGTGTGTTAGTTTTCGAGTTGAACCGCTAAATTAACAAAAGAGAATTGTATCTAATTATTTTTTCGATTGATAAAAACTATGAGTTATATCAGGAATTGAAGGAGCCTTACAATTTCATTTTTAACGAATAAAAAGGAAGGAAGGCATTATTGAGTAACACCTGAGAGGGCGGCAAGGTTTTGAAAAACTTAGGGAATCAGGCCTGTAGATAAATGGGGGGTAATAAACAAATAATCCCCCTTGCCCCCTTAATAAGGGGGAGTCGCACTTACTGGACCCCACCCAAATACTAGAATATCAAAAATCTTATTCTATAAATAATTCTTGAGAGGCGAAAAAAAAGAAAATCCCCCTTGCCCCCTTATAAAGGGGGAAAGGGATTTCTACCAAATGACTTGTCCTAGAATAGGTTTACACTAAAGTAAACCAATATGAAAA
>JBANGF010000190.1:0-5820 GCA_037975655.1 Bacteroidota bacterium
TAAAGGTAAAAAAAGATACCTCCATGCCCAAATTCATGCCATGCCGCTCTATGCCAAGTTTGGGTTCCAGCCCGTGGGTGATCAGTTTGAAGAGTGTGCCATTTTGCATTATAAAATGGAACTGAGCTAAGAATCGCTCATTTCCAAGTACGCGTAAAGCAATTTTTTAAAGGGCTAGATTTTGAATTTTTGGTCCTTTCCTAAAAAAACCAAAAGGTAACCAGCCCTACTTTTTTACCGACTTATTTTTTTGACATGACCTTTGCTGATTTTCCTTTTTTAAGGTACCTCTTCTTTTTTGCGCTTGGAATCTTACTTTTTAAGGCTATTCCTGAAGTACAGCCCCAACTATTCCTCTGGGTACTGGTCATTCTTTGGATTTTCTATGCCATTTTCCTCAGTAGATCATCCTTTTGGAGTCCTATTGCCACTTCCTTCTTGGCCTATTTACTGTTAATGGGATTGGGCGCTTTTGTATCACTTGAAGCAACTCAAAAAACACTAAAAGGGGAAATGCCCTGGGGAGAGGGAACAGGCTATCTGGCAGAGGTGCAGCGCTACGATCTCCCAAAAGGGAATTCTTCCGAAAATTTACTTTCGGTAATTGGGATAAAAGAAGGGGAATGTTGGCGCCCTCAACGGGCCTTGGTCTTGGTATACCACCAACTAAATACACCACTTGTCCCTGGTCAGGTGATTTGGGTACCCAAAAATCCGGAGTCACTGGCCCCACCCTCCTTTCCAAATGAATTTGATTACAAAAGCTACCTGGCCGCTAAAGGAATTCATTTCCGGCAGTTTCTAGGAAAAAATCTGCTTGTGCTTCCTGTACCTCCGACCTACCAACTCAAATTTACACTGGAGCACCTACGTCATTACTTTGCCCAAGTCATCGAGCGCTATGTCATCCGGCCCGAGTCCAAGCAGATTGCCTTGGCATTACTCCTGGGCCAAAAGGAATCCCTGGGGAAAGAGGTAAAGCAAGCCTATTCGGCTACTGGAACGCAACACATTCTGGCGGTATCGGGACTTCATGTGGGAATCATTTATTCAATCTTGCTGCTTCCCTTGACCTATTTTAAGCAAGAGGGGCATGCTCTTCGGAAAAGTTACTTGCTTCTGGTGATGGGGTTGATTTGGATCTACGCCCTGATGACTGGATTCTCACCCTCCGTGGTGCGTGCCGTGGTCATGTTTTCCCTAGTGACGCTTGGGCAGATGCGGAAAAGAAAGCCGTCAATTTGGAATATCCTATCCTTCTCGGCTTTGCTGCTACTGGTTCTGGATCCGGAAGTGCGAACAGATCTTGGTTTTCAACTTTCCTATTTGGCCGTGGCGGGAATTGTGGGTTTGCAACCGCTCATTCTTCAGCTTTGGTCCCCACCCAATCGGATCTTGGACTATTTCTGGCAAATGGCCTCCGTTACCTTGGCGGCCCAACTAATCACAAGCCCGCTGACGATCCATTACTTTCATACCTTCCCCAGCTATTTTCTACTGGCCAATTTGCTGATTGTCCCACTTTCCTACCTCATCCTTTGCGTAGGCGTCCCCTTTCTTTTGCTGGCTTGGATTCCATTCTTGGGTCGGGTGCTAGGGGCCATCGTAGATATTTTGCTACTTCTCCAAAACGAAATTACTTATCGCATCCAGGACATGCCCGCGGCCTTGTGGCAGGGGATTCACCTGTCCTTCGCTGGGATGCTGGCGATTTGGGGATTGCTTTGGGTCTGGGGAAACTGGGAGATGGGCGATCGAAAAAGGCTAGCAGGACTTGGAATGGGACTTTTTTTGTTGTGGGCTGGCGCCAATCTCTGGGAGGAGATTCAGCGTCCGGCGCAGCAACTCTATCTTTTTACCAAGGATGGAAAGCAGATTCTGGACCTCAAACTTGGCAAGTATCACCTCTCTTGGAATCAAAATTTTCCTACCGAGCAACTCTCGTTCTCCATACAGCCCAATCGCCTTGCTGGCCAGCGAAATCCAGTTCCTAAACCTTTGAAAGGGCTTGTAGGAGAGGATTCCATCTGGTTTCCAGGCATTGATCTGGTATTTTTTCCTTCTCGAAACCAGTTAGTGTGGGGATCACTTTCTCCCATATCCCAAGAGCAATTTGGGGTATCTCCTGGTCCAAATTCCTCCCAAAAAGATTCCCTATTTAGTTCCTTCTCTGGTTATCGGGTAATTTTCTAAGTCAAACTAAGTTCCCAGATCCCTTCTTTAGATTCATTTATGAATGGGGTGTCGTGGGGAAACTTGGATTTTTAGTAATTTCAAAGATTCATGACAGCGATAACAGATCGGTTGGTATCCCTACTCAAAGACGTCTTTGGTTGGAAGGAATTTCGTCCCGTGCAGAAACAGGTCGTCGAGTCTGTCTACCAGGGAGTAGATACGCTCGCGATTTTGCCTACTGGCGGTGGGAAAAGTCTGTGTTACCAGGTGCCAGGCTTGGCCAAAGAAGGGATCTGTTTGGTCATTTCTCCACTAGTGGCCTTGATGAAGGACCAGGTAGATTACCTGAAAGCCCGTGGGGTAAAAGCTGTGGCGCTGCACGCAGGCATGAGCCCACGAGAAATCGATACGGTCTTGGATAATTGCATCCGAGGAGGAGTCAAGTTTTTGTACCTCTCCCCAGAGCGCTTGAAATCAGAACTTTTTGTGGAGCGCTTCAAGCAAATGAATGTCAACTTGATTGCCGTGGATGAGGCCCATTGCATCTCCCAGTGGGGCTATGATTTTCGACCTGCCTACTTGGAGATTGCGACCATTCGTACTTATCATCCCAAGGTAAATGTGCTAGCTTTGACTGCTTCTGCTACACCAGAAGTGGAGCAGGATATTCGAGAGAAACTTCAACTCAAGCAGCCAGCGACCTTTCACCAAAGTTTTGCCCGCAAGAATCTCAGTTATAGCGTTCGGCTGGTGGAAAACAAATTGGAAAAAGGACTGGAAATTTTGCGTCGCATACCAGGCTCAGCGATTTGGTACGTGCGTACCCGTCAAGCCACTCAGCAGCTCGCCAAGCAACTCCAGCAACTAGGTTTCTCTGCTGCAGCTTACCATGCCGGCCTTACTGCTTCGGATCGATCGGCCAAGCAAGAGTCCTGGAAAGCCAATCAAGTGCGGATCATGGTCAGCACCAATGCCTTCGGAATGGGAATAGACAAGCCGGATGTGCGGGTGGTCCTTCACTCGGATTTGCCTGAAAATTTAGAAAGTTATTACCAGGAAGCAGGAAGAGCAGGTAGAGATGGACAAAAAGCCTATGCCGTGCTCCTCACTAATGAGCAGGATTTTGAGCAGTTGCTAGACCGAGCAGCCCTAGTCTATCCTCCTATCGAATTTCTACGTAGGGTATACCAGTGTCTCGCCAACTATTTTCAATTGGCCATAGGAACGCAGTCCTTGCGAAGCCATGATTTTGAGCTTTCCGATTTTACCCACACCTACCAGCTCCCGGTTCTAGATACCTTTTATGCACTCAAAGTACTGGAAGAGGAGGGACTGCTCGCCCTCAACGAAAGTTTTTTTGCGCCCTCACGCGCACGTTTTTTGGTCAATCCCCAACTTTTGTATGAGGTGCAAATTCAACAGGCCAAGTTGGATCCAGTCATCAAAATCCTACTTCGAACCTACGGGGGGAATCTTTTTTCCGAATACTTCAACATTCAAGAAGCCAAGCTTGCTAAAGCAGCGGGTCTTTCGGAAGCAGAATTAACGAAGGCTTTGCTGCAGCTCGCTAAGATGGAGGTGTTGGACTACGAACCGCGAAAGGATCGGCCACAGCTTACTTTTCTGACCGAACGCTACGATGCGGCTACCCTTCCGCTCAATTTCAAGCGAATCACCTTGAGACGTGAACTTACCTTGCATAAGGCTACGCAAATGGTAGCCTATGCCCATCAATCTCGAATTTGCCGTACCCAATTTATCCAAACCTACTTTGGAGAGATGGGCGATGAAACGTGTGGAGTTTGTGATCGCTGTGTGGAGCAAAAAAAGGCTAGCCTTCCGCTAGACGCAGAAAACAAGTTTAAAGAGCTCCTTTTACAAACTTTAGCCCAGGGTGTGGCGTTAAGCGAAGAGGAGCTTTTTGATACGCTCCAAAAACCAGCCTCTGCTGCCCATCTAAAGTGCCTGCGCCAATTGGTCGAGGAAGGAAAGGTGGTAGGAGAGGGAGGAATATATAAGCTAAATCGAGATGCCTGATTTCTTTGATGACTTAATGAAAAAAATCTTTCCGCCAAAGGCCAGCAATCAAGCTTTGTCGGTGAAGGAGAATTTTTCAGTAAAAGAAAAGGATCTCCAGGATCTGGAAGCATGGGATCATTCCGAAGATTCCAAAGCGCTTTACGACTTGGTTTATAGGAATTACCACTACAAGCGAGCGCAAATCAACGAAAGTCCCGAGGTACATGTGTTCTCCTCAGTCTATGCGAATGGCTTTGCCCTAAGCTATGGACCACCCCTTGATCCAAATTCTTTTTCCTTACTTTTCTTGGGATTAAGTAGACGGATTATAGCTTTGGGGTACGAACAAGTAAGTTTGGATCGGAAGCTGGAGGAGGTCAATGAGCAGGTGAAAGAAACGGAGAAATTTTACTTCAAACCTCCGCTTCAACTGCCTCAAGAAGGCGAATTGATCAGCCAGTTATACGGCAACATTTCCTTGGAAAAGATCCGGATCAATCAGCAGCCTAGCTACTTCAAACTACTTGCTTCCGTGTATTCTGACCGATTGTATTACGATGCCAAACCCTTTGATGAATTGATGGATCGGTTATTTGAAAGACCCTAAACATGGATAGAATTACCCTACAAACTCAATTGAGTGCTTACCGCAGTCCCTACGAAGAAGAAAATCAGTTTGTGCCCGACTTCCTAGCCTTGACGGAAGACCCACTGGCGTATTCCAGAGAGCGAACTGCCGGACATTTTACGGCCTCTGCATGGATTGTCAATAAAGAGCGAACGCATACCCTCCTGACCCTTCACCGTAAGTTGGGCCGATGGCTACAGCTGGGAGGACATGCCGATGGAAACGAAAATCTCCTAGAAGTAGCCATGCAGGAAGCTCGAGAGGAGAGCGGGCTGACCTCCCTACAATTTGTAGATACCTCAATTTTTGATTTGGACAAGCACATCATTCCGGAGCGTCCTCATGTGGCAGAGCATTTTCATTTCGATGTTCGCTACCTGATTGAAGCCGATCTCCAAGAACCCTTGGTGCGTAGTGACGAAAGCATCTCCTTGGCCTGGGTTACCTTTGATGCCGTGATCGATCTAATCGGCTACAATCCTTCCATCTTGCGTATGCTTGAAAAAACAAGTACCTCTGAAATTTTACGTTAATGCGCAGTTTTGCTATTCCTCAGCTTCGTGCTGAATTTTCATTTACTACCCCGATCCAACTTCGATTTTCTGACATTGATGGCTACCTCCATGTCAACAATGGAGTCTACTTTAGTTATTTTGAACACGCGAGGGCAGTATTTCTCTACAAAGTAGCAGGTTGGGATGTCCTGGATGTGGGTACCGTAGTAGGTCGAATCGAGATCGACTACATTCGTCCCATTCACTTGACAGATCAAGTGGAGGCCCTAGTGAAATGCTCAAGGCTGGGCAATTCGTCCTTTGACTTGGAGCAGGTTCTGTTAGGAAAGGACAGCACGGGTAAGGAGCAAGTTTATGCCACCTGCAAAAGTGTATTGGTTTCCGTGGATAAGGCCAGTATGAAACCAGTGGCTATCCCGGATGCATTCCGGCTAAAACTAGCTACCTCCTAAGCTCGAATTCGTAACTTTACTGAAAATTTAT
>JBANGF010000224.1:0-4568 GCA_037975655.1 Bacteroidota bacterium
GATCCATTTTCCATAGATCCTTCGATCACCTGGCGGATTTCCAATTCAAAATGCCTTGCAAAATTGTAATCCCGTTCGTCATGCGCAGGAACGGCCATCACTGCGCCTGTTCCGTAACCGGCAAGCACATAGTCTGCTATCCAAACTGGAATTTCTTCCCCATTAAATGGATTGATGGCAAAGGCACCAGTGAAAGCACCCGAAATGGTTTTGACATCGCTCATGCGGTCCCGTTCCGAACGATTTTTTGCCTGCTGAATATAGGCTTCGGCAGTAGCTCGCTGCTCATCTGTGATCAGCTCGGCGGCCAAGTCTGACTCAGGAGCCAAGGCCAGGTAGGTTACTCCGTAAATGGTGTCCACACGGGTGGTGAACACTTGAATTTTTTGGTTGGAGCCTTTTACGGCAAATACTACCTCTGCACCTATGGATTTACCAATCCAGTTGCGCTGCATCTCTTTGATGGGCTCAGACCAAGCCAATTGGTCCAGTCCTTTGAGCAAGCGGTCGGCATAGGCAGTGATCCGCATGGACCATTGCATCATTTTTTTTCGCTCTACGGGATGTCCACCTCGCTCCGAAAATCCGTCCTTTACCTCGTCGTTGGAAAGTACGGTTCCCAAGGCACCACACCAGTTGACGGTGGTCTCTGCCAGGAAGGTCAATCGGTAATGCAAAAGCAATTGCTGCTGCTCGTTTGTTGAAAAGGCTTTCCACTGGGCTGCAGTGAAGGTAGGGGTATCTTCGTCACACACTGCTTTGACTTGTGCATTGCCTTCTTGTTCAAAGCGAGCAACCAAGCTGGAGATAGGCAACGCTTTGTCTTCATCCAAATCGTAATAGCTCGAAAAGAGCTGCATAAAAATCCACTGGGTCCACTTGTAATAGGATGGATCAGAAGTACGCACTTCTCGGTCCCAGTCAAAAGCAAAGCCGATATTCTTTAATTGCTCGGTATAGCGGCTGATATTTTGTTCGGTGGTGAGGGCAGGATGCTGCCCCGTTTGGATGGCATACTGTTCGGCCGGCAAGCCAAAAGAATCATAGCCCATGGGATGGAGTACATTGAATCCTTTGAGTAACTTAAAGCGGGAGACAATGTCGGAGGCGATGTACCCCAGTGGGTGTCCTACATGTAGGCCTGCCCCAGAGGGATAGGGAAACATGTCCAAGGAATAAAATTTAGGACGCTTCGGATCTACCGCTGCTCTAAAGGTTCCCTTTTCCTTCCAAATCTGCTGCCATTTTTGCTCAATCTCCCGAAAGTTGTACTCCGCCATGATTAATTTTTTTATCGCTTTTTTGTAGTGCCTGCAAAAATAGAAAAATATAGGGGCTTTATGCATCCCTTTCCCCTTCTATTGGTTGGAGCTTAGGACCATTGATCATTTTTTTTGGAATAAAGGCTTCTTTTTTTGTAGGTTGAGGTTTCTAAAACTCCTTTCCCGATGACAACAAAAATTGTAAGTACACTTGCCCTTCTACTTGGAGTTTCTTTTGTGACAGTCGCTCAAAAGAAATTTACACCCAAACAAATCGAAGCACTCAAAACGGAAGTCGCCCAAGTCGTGGAAGCCAACCACAAGCAAAGCCAGGTGATGGTGGACAAGGTGTTCAGTTTTGCGGAGCTGGGATTTCAGGAAGTAGAATCTTCCAAATACTTGACTGGGATTTTGGAAAAGCAAGGTTTTACCATCGAGCGTGGAATTTCTGGAATTCCCACGGCTTGGTTTGCTACTTGGTCCAATGGTCCAGGACCCGTAATTGCGCTAGGCTCTGATGTGGATAATATCCCGAAAGCATCTCAATATCCAGGCGTAGCATTTCACAAACCCATGGTGGATGGAGCACCTGGGCACGGGGAAGGTCACAATGCGGGTATTCCTCTCAATATCACTGCCGCACTTGCAGTGAAGCAAATTATGGAGCGGGAGAAAATTGGGGGTACGCTTATCCTTTGGCCAGGCATTGCGGAAGAGTTGGTGGCGGCCAAGGCTTGGTTTGCACGAGATGGTCGATTTGATGGGGTGGATTTATGCATTTTCACACACGTGGCCAATAACCTGGGTGTAAGTTGGGGGCAATCCTCTGGAACTGGATTAATTTCGGTAGAGTATACGTTTTCTGGTGATGCGGCGCACTCGGCAGGAGCTCCTTGGAGAGGAAAAAGTGCCGCAGATGCCACGGAACTGATGAATATCGGTTGGAATTACAAAAGAGAACATTTACATCCTTTGAAGCGATCACATTCCGTCATTACTGACGGGGGAGATCAGCCCAATGTGGTACCTTCTAAAGCCTCTATCTGGTACTATTTCCGAGATGTGAATTATGCGGGAATCATGGAGATGTATGCACAGGCCAATGACATCGCCAAGGGTGCAGCTTTGATGACAGGTACCACGATGACTTCCAAAGTATTGGGAACCGCCTGGCCACGTCACTTCAACAAGGTGATTGCGGAAAAGATGTACCAAAACATCCAAAAGGTGGGCTTGCCTGCCTGGGATGAAAACGATCTTGCCTTGGCGAAAGCCGTTCAGCGTGAACTTGGTGTCAAGGAAGAGGGAATGCCAACGAAGTTGGACGAGTTGGGATTGCCAGTGAAGGAGCCCATTTCTGGTGGCTCAGATGACATTGGCGATGTGTCTTGGGTAGTCCCTACCGTGACCTTGCGTTTTCCTTCCAATATTCCAGGCCTTCCGGGTCACCATTGGAGCAATGCCATTGCCATGGCCACTCCGATTGCACACAAGGGGGTGACCGCCGGTGCGAAAGCGGAGGCAATGACTATATTGGATTTTCTGCTTCAGCCTGAATTGGTAGACCAAGCTTGGGATTACTTCAAGAATGTGCAAACTAAGGAGGAGACCTACAAGCCCATGATTACCAAGGAGGATGCTCCTCCGATTTATTTGAACCGAGACATCATGAATCGTTTCCGTCCTGAATTGGAGAAGTTTTACTACGACGAAACCAAGTACGGATCTTATTTGGAGCAGCTGGGGGTGACATATCCTACGATCAAAAAAGAATAATTCGATTCTTAACTTTTTTTGAACTACCTCCATGGATACAAATTCATCCCTTCAGCTCCGCGAGGCCAGCCTAGCGGAGCTGCTTTGGGTTCACGAACACATTTTGGAATTTCCTGGAAAAGCTAGTCTTTCCTTTTACCAAGATCGCCTTCAACACCGATTTTCCTTAGCCTTAGTGGCCGTGTGGGAAGGGGAGTTGGTGGGATTTAAAGTAGGCTACCAAAGTGAGCTTCCTGAAACTTTTTATTCCTGGATGGGTGGCGTGAGGGCTGAGTTTCGGGGAAAAGGAATTGCTACAGCTTTGGCAGAGGAGCAAGAACGTTGGGCTAAAACACAGGGATTTACCTCCGTATTTTTCAAGACGCGCAACCGCTTTCCTGGAATGATTCAGTTTGGGATCAAACGGGGATTTAAAATCGTGGATCTTCAATCCAAAGGTGGGGTGGAGGACTACCGAATCGTGATGCGCAAGGACTTGTAGAAGATCCATTTTTACAAAAAGTTTGAGGTCCTTAACAAAGCCGTAAATCGTATTTCGTACTTCGTATTTATCCTTTCAATCTTATCGCTTACCTTTGCCTCCCAATAGCGGTCGAATCACCCGCTTTACCAAAAATTCAGATGAGCACATCCGCATTAGTAGCCGCTGGGCTACAACTCCCATTGATGGAGGCCTTTTACACCATCCAAGGAGAAGGACGATTTTCGGGTCATGCAGCCTATTTCATACGGATAGGTGGCTGTGACGTAGGTTGCGTTTGGTGTGATGTAAAGGAGAGTTGGGAGGCAGGTAAATGGCCGATCCTATCCATTGAAGAACTAGTATCAGGTGCCCTTTCTTATCCGGGTAGATTGGTGGTAATTACCGGCGGTGAGCCCTTGCTGTACGATTTGGGACCCTTAACACAGCTATTGAAGTCCAAGGGATTCAGTACGCACTTGGAAACTTCCGGAGCACATCCCTTTTCAGGGGATTTTGATTGGGTGTGTTTTTCTCCTAAGAAATTTAAAAAGCCTCATCCCTCCATCTATTCCGTAGCGGATGAACTCAAAGTGGTGGTCTATCATCCGAGTGACTTGGTCTTTGCTCAAGAGCATGCGATACAAGTAGGACCAGCATGCGAACTTCGCCTTCAGCCCGAGTGGAGCAAGGCTTCCGAACGACTTCCCGAACTGATTGACTTTATTAAAAATAACCCAAACTGGAAAATTTCGTTACAAACTCATAAATTTATGGATATCCCTTAAATCCATGTTTAAACTTTTTCAGGTCTTTTTTCTGATTTTGTTGGCTTTTTCAGCCGAGGCACAGACCTATTCAGTGAGCGATGGAAGAGCAATTAAATTTTTTGAGGAGGGAGAAAATTTATTTTACCTGAAACGATATCCCGAGGCCTTGCAGAAGTATCAGGCTGCATGGGAGCGCTCCGAGACTTTTTTTGAAGCCTACCAAAAAGGAAGCCAATTACTAATTTCGCAAGGAAGACTATCCGAAGCAGAGACCCTTGTTAGTAAAGGGAAATCAGCGGT
>JBANGF010000300.1:0-4726 GCA_037975655.1 Bacteroidota bacterium
CTAAATTCAAAATAGAAGGTTTGTTGATCACAAAACCAACACTTCCCTGGTCTTCAAGGTCACATAGGAGAATCACAGATCTCACAAAATTTGCATCATTTAAAAAAGGAGTAGCCAACAAAAGATTCCCTACTCGAAGGTTTGGAACTGAAAAATGATCCATGTAGAAAAGTAAATTAAGTTTACTTAAATTTAATTTTTGAATTCACAATCACAAGGAAATCACACAGAAAATTACGAGGAATCGAAATGCCTATGAAACTCGCATCTATTAGAAAGGAATACAGTCTACAATCCTTAGAAATCAATCAGGTAGCGAAAGATCCTTTCTTCCAGTTTCGCAATTGGCTGAAGGAAGCAATAGAGGCAGAAGTCTTAGAGGTAAACGCCATGTGTTTATCTACAGTAAGTAAAGATGGATTTCCTAACTCGAGAATTGTATTATTAAAAGAACTGGATGAAGGTTTTGTATTCTTCACCAACTATGAAAGTGCGAAGGGGAAAGAGTTAGATTTCAATCCGAAAGCATCCTTGACTTTCTTTTGGGCTGAAATTGAACGACAAGTTCGGGTAGTTGGCTCAGTAAGTAAAGTTAGTACTGATGAATCTGATGCCTATTTCTCGTCTAGACCCTATGGATCTCAATTGGGAGCTTGGGCTTCCCCACAAAGTCAAGAGATTATCAGCAGGGAAGTGATTGAAACTAACCAAAAGGAAATGGAGCAGAGATTTACAGAATCCTCCATAAGCAGACCCCCGCATTGGGGTGGTTACCGCCTAGTTCCTCATCGCATTGAATTCTGGCAGGGAAGAGAAAGTAGACTTCACGATCGGATTTGTTACGAAAAGGTGGGGCAACCTAGTTCTTGGAAGGTGACACGTCTAGCTCCCTGATTATTTTAGGTCAAAAAGATCTGCAACTCCAATAAAACGTTCCACCGTAAATCCCTCACCATACTTCACCTGAATCCGATGGCCAAATTCTCTTGCCCTAGATTCTATAAAGGGTAAAAACTCAGGAGAAGAAATAAAGCTAGCAGGTTCCTTGCTTTTAGGGTCAAAAAATTGAGAACCAAAAGCGGCTATACTTTTTAGTTTGATGTCCCAATACGCTGAAATATCAACAATAAAGTCAGGTTGTAGGTAGTTGTTTTGAATGTAATGGTAAACAAACTTAGGTCTCCAAGCGGATTGTTTATTCCCATCATGCCAAGTCTCGATTTTAGTCAAACCACTCATAAAGCAAGCATTCGTGGCTAATGAGGCTCCTTTGCCATGATCAGGGTGACGATCAGTCACTGCATTGGCAAGGACAATTTCAGGTTGATATTTCCGGATTACTTGAATTAATTTCAATTGGTGTTCTGCGTCATCCTTAAAAAATACATCCTCAAACCCCATATTTTCTCTAGTAGCAAGGCCTAAAATACGAGCTGCCTTAGCGGCTTCTTGTAAGCGAAGTTCAGGCGTGCCGCGTGTCCCCATTTCACCATGGGTCAAATCTACAATTCCAACCTTATGCCCCTTGGCTACTTGAGCAGCAATGGTCCCTGAACAACCCAATTCTGCATCATCAGGATGCGCAGCAAGTACAAGGATATCTAATTTAAGCATCTCACTTCATTTATTTTACCCGAAGACTCTGACCTATTCTCAGGATAGATCGACTTGAAATTCCATTCAACCTGGTGATTGTGGATACAGAAACCCCATACCTGCGAGCGATAGAACCTAAATTTTCCCCTCTTTTCACCCGATGGTAGGCCGCAGCGCTCGCCTTAGCAATATGTCCAAATAAAGACTTATTGATGAGTAATTCCTGCTTGGTCAACAAACTTTTCTCAAAATCATAGACTATCTCAGGATCAAAAACCAATCCTTTGTAACGCAATTCATAATGCAAGTGCGGGCCTGTACTTCTTCCAGTAGAGCCACCTTTTCCAAGCAAATCTCCAGCAAGTACTTCATCCCCAACTTCCATGATATGCTTGGATAAGTGCCCATACAAAGTTTCAAGGCCATTTTTATGCCGTACCACGTAATAATATCCGTAGCCATAGCGATCATACCCCTTTACGCGAATGATTCCATCAAATGCGGTGTAGACGGCATCACCCGTATTTAAATCCAAATCCACTCCCCCATGCATTCTCCCCCAGCGTGGACCAAAACGAGAATTGACGAGCACGTCTGTTAAAGGTAATTTCCAATATTGACCCAACTGCTCATCGTATAGTTTAACTACCAGGCTATCTTTAAACTCTTTGATGTCAAAGTTGTAAATATTTACTTTTTTCGTATCCCAATTCGAAAAATATTCAAAGGCAGTAATCCAAACACTGTCTATTTGTACTTGGTCGGCTACAGCAACCACTTCATTGGTTGGAGCCCAATCTATGGAAAAGGGATCTTCACTGATGATGGATTTTATTCGCGCCAAATCCACTGTGTTCTGAAACAAAAGCGAATCGGTTTGGGTAGATAGGGTGCGCAAATAGGTTACTTCATCAAATTGACGTAACTCAATATTTTTTCGCTCTTGTGAAGAACCTGTTCCGGTTGGATTTTTCTTGATAATCTTGGGAAATCCCTGGGTGAACTCCTTAAAATCAAAAGTTTTTTTGGCAGTATCTGCAGGGGTATTTTTATTGAAAATTTTAGGCAATACTTGTCCCTTGGCCACAGTTAAGCCAAAAAATAAATTCATACTTAAAAATCCAAGAAGAAGTAAACTCCTCATGTAGTGTATTCCTAGTTTTCAAGAGCAGCAAGGAAGCGCTCTGCATCCAATGCCGCCATACAACCTGTTCCTGCAGCAGTCACAGCTTGTCGGTAAACATGATCCTGGGCATCGCCACAGGCAAAAACCCCTTCGACATTTGTTTTCGTAGTACCTGGAATAGTTTTAATGTATCCCGCCTCATCCATCGTAATGAATTCTTTGAAAATTCCTGTATTAGGTTCGTGACCTATAGCAACAAAGAAGCCAGAAATTGAAATCTCAGAAATTTTTTCAGTTTTCGTATTTAAAATCCGCATCCCGGTTACTTCATCCACTCCCAAAATCTCTTGAGTCTCGGTATTCCAAAGGATTTCAATCTTTGGATTATTTTTTACCCGATTCTGCATGATTTGAGAAGCCCTCATTTCATCTCGGCGCACGATCATGTATACTTTAGAACAAATATTAGCCAAGTAGGAAGCTTCTTCGCAGGCTGTATCCCCTGCACCTACAATGGCTACTTCCTGTCCCCTAAAGAAAAATCCATCACACACTGCGCAGGCAGAAACTCCTCTCCCATTCAAACGCGTTTCGCTTTCCAATCCTAACCATTTAGCAGAAGCACCTGTACTGATAATTACGGTCTCGGCAAGGATTGTCTTCTGATCATCCACCACTACGCGGTGGGGTCGAGCACTAAAATCAACTTTGGTCACTAGGCCGTAACGAACTTGAGTACCAAATCGCTCGGCTTGCTTTCTAAAATCCTCCATCATCTCTGGCCCCATGATTCCTTCTGGATACCCAGGATAATTTTCTACGTCTGTGGTAATTGTCAACTGGCCACCTGGCTGCCCTCCTGTGTACAATACAGGAGACATGCCCGCCCTTGCGGCATAAATAGCTGCTGTGTAGCCTGCAGGACCAGATCCAATGATCAATACTTTTATGTGCTCGTTATCTTGACTCATACTGTGTCTATTTTCTCTTTATGCTTGTCTATTCGTTAAATCCAACAGCTTCCTATCAAAAGGAAAAGTTTGAATATATTTCAAGTTATAAAATCAAAAAGGGGGCCAAAGCCCCCTTTCTATCTTTTATCCCAAATAAGGTTTGAGGGTTTTGCTACGGGAGGTATGCCTCAATCTTCTTATGGCTTTTTCTTTGATCTGCCTTACTCGCTCTCGGGTTAAATTGAATTTTTCCCCAATTTCTTCTAGAGTCATGGCATGCTCACCATTTAATCCAAAATAAAGCGTGATGACATCTGCTTCTCTTGAGGTTAAGGTGGAAAGTGCACGCTGAACTTCTTTTCTAAGTGAGTCATTCATCAAGCCGTCATCTGGCTTTTCATCTCCATCATTTTCCAATACGTCAAGAAGGCTGTTTTCTTCACCTTGTACAAATGGAGCATCCATAGATACGTGTCGACCAGAAATTTTCATGGTATCCACTACTTCCGAGGCGGATACTTCCAGCACTTCTGCCAATTCCTCTGGAGAAGGCTCACGCTCAAATTTTTGTTCCAATTCGCTAAAGGTCTTTGAAATCTTGTTCAAAGAACCTACTCTATTCAATGGAAGTCTAACGATACGCGATTGTTCAGCAAGGGCTTGAAGAATGGATTGACGAATCCACCACACTGCATAGGAAATAAATTTAAATCCTCGAGTCTCATCAAATCGCTGTGCAGCTTTGATCAATCCCAAGTTGCCTTCATTGATCAAATCCCCTAAGGACAGACCCTGGTTCTGGTATTGCTTGGCTACAGAAACCACAAAACGAAGGTTAGCCTTGGTCAATTTCTCCAATGCCAGCTGATCGCCTTCTCGGATTCTTTTTGCCAATACAACCTCCTCATCGGCTGTCAACAGATCTACTTTACCGATCTCTTGAAGGTATTTGTCAAGAGACTGTGATTCTCTGTTTGTAATCTGCTTGCTAATTTTTAGCTGCCTCATTCAGGATGAATTAATTGAAAAGGGGTGATAATTCGTTTAATTA